>CAYNKY010000020.1:0-19769 GCA_964397895.1 uncultured Prochlorococcus sp. | reverse complement strand
AACCAGGGGACGTAGTAAAAGTCCTAGAATCAGCAGCCCTAGGATGGGTAAGAGCCAGAGTTATCAGAGTTAAATCTGGTGGTAGAGTTGTTGTTCAAAGTGATCAAGGCAGAGAATTTACTGCTAGAGGTAATCAAGTAAGACTTATTGAACCGGCTGGCTTTAGACCTTAAATTTTTAAGAAAATTTATTGACTACCTAATCAAATTTAAATTGTTTAACAAACAAAATAAATTTTATTATTACAACAAAAATCTTTAGTTTTAACATCTTCTAATTTATACTAGTTAGGTGAAACCCATTTACTCGTGGGACCGTAGTTCAACTGGTTAGAGCACCGCCCTGTCACGGCGGAAGTTGCGGGTTCGAATCCCGTCGGTCCCGTTCTCTTTAAAGGATAATTGAAAAATCGTTTAAGAATTGCTCCAAGTCCCACTGGTAAACTACATATTGGCACAGCAAGAACAGCCCTATTTAATTGGCTTTATGCCAAGAAAACTAATGGTGAATTTCTTATAAGAATTGAAGATACAGATGGAGAGCGCTCTAAAGCAGAATTTACAGAAAATATTCTTGAAGGTTTAATTTGGCTGGGTTTAAATTGGGAAAAAGAACCTATTAAGCAGAGTGATAGAGTCGAGATTCATAAATCTATTATTAAACAACTCCTGGATACTGGATTTGCTTATAGATGTTTTATGACAGATGAAGAGGCTGAAACTTTAAGAAAAGAGCAGAAAAGTAGAGGTTTACCTCCCAAGCATGATAATAGATACAGGAATCTAACTAAAGAAAAAACAGATGAATTAATTTCACTAGGAAAATCATCTGTAATAAGATTAAAGATTGAAGATGATATTGAAATAGAATGGGAAGATGAGATTAGAGGGAAAATTAAGTGGCTTGGAAAAGATTTAGGAGGAGATATGGTTTTATCCAGAAGAGCTCATGGTTATAAAATAGGAGAACCTTTATATAACTTAGTAGTAGTAGTGGATGATAATTTCATGAATATTACACATGTAATAAGAGGGGAAGATCACATATCGAATACAGCAAAGCAAATTTTAATTTATAAAGCTTTGAACTTTCAATTGCCTATCTTTTGTCATACCCCTTTGATTTTAAATAGAGAAGGTAAAAAATTATCAAAGCGAGATTCTGTTACATCTATTGATGACTTTAAAAAGATGGGCTACCTACCAGAAGCACTAGCTAATTATATGGTTCTTTTAGGATGGTCCCTAAAAACTCAAGACAGCGAAATTCAATCTTTAGATAATCTTTCAAATATGTTTGATTTGAAAGATGTAAATAAAGCAGGTGCAAAATTTGATTGGGAAAAACTTAATTGGATCAATTCTCAATACGTAAAGAAAATGGATAAAAAGTATTTGCTCCAATTTTTTGAATCATTTTGGCAAAAAGAACAATGGGATTCACCCTCTAAATCTTGGGGATTAAAATTAACAGCATTACTTCAAGATTCAATAATAGTTATGACTGATATTCTGGAACAATCAAAACCATTCTTTATTCAACCTGAGATCCAAAAAGATGCCAAAGAATTTTTAATAATTAACAAAGTAAATCTTTCTCTGCAAGAGATATCTGAATATTTGATTAAGAATGACAAAGAATTTAATGAAAATGAGATTAAAGAATTGCTTAATAATATTGCACAAAAGAATTCAGTTAAAAAAGGAATATTAATGAAGTCCTTACGGGTTGCATTTTTTGGATGTTTAAGTGGTCCTGATTTACTTGAAAGTTGGGCACTATTATCAGAAATTAACGAAGATATTCCAAGAATCAGTAGATGTTTAGATATTTTCTAATTTTTTATCATCAATTAGATTCAAAAAACTTGCTAATGGTTTTGCAGTTAGTCCTTGTATTCCTACAGTCATTAAAATAGTCAAAAAAACTAGTCCTTGTAAGCGTCCTGAACCCAAAACACCAGCCTGTTCAAGTCTAATTGAAAACAAAGAGGCAACAGCTGCAGTAACAATTCCTCTAGGAGCCAACCAAGCCAAAAATATTTTTTCTTTAATATCCAACTCTTGACCAATTGTTGCTATTGTCACTGAAATAGGTCTAACAATAACCATCATTATAAAAACACATGTAACGCCACCCCAACCTAGTGGACTTAATTCTCCCCAGGAAACATCTGAGGCTAATAAAGGGAAAAGTACTGTAATAGCAAGTTGCGCTAATTCTCCGATAAGATTATCCAACCTTTCTTTATCAATTACTTCTCTTTTTCCGACAATAAATCCTGCCGCAACAGATGCTGGCAACCCAGATTCTGGAAGAAAATATTCACAAATACCATAGACTAAAAAAATTATTCCAACTGTAACTTGTAATTCTATTCCAAAAGAAGATTCATTCTTAATTCTCTTCAGAATTTCAGATAAAATCCAACCAGAAATAACCCCTATAAGGACTCCTCCTCCCAATCTTGCCATCAATGCAATAAAAACCTCCTTTATTCCATGTAAATCACCAAGTATAAGTTCTAGTAATAATAATGCTAAAACAGCTCCAATTGGCTCAAGAACAAGTCCTTCAGCCTTTAAAACACTAGATAATGGTTTTGCTAAATTTATTTGTTCTACTAAAGGAGATATTACCGTTGGACCAGTTGCTAAAATTATTGCACTATAAACTGCTGCAACAGGCCAAGACAAACCTGCAAATAAATGGGAAATAAGTATACCACCTGCTAAAGAAATAATTAATCTTAATAATGAGATTCTCAAGACAGTATTTCTTACATTCCCTTCAGGTAATTTAAGATTTAAGCCCCCCTCAAATAAAACGAGACATACCAAAAGTCCTACTATAGTCTCTAAACCTTGCCCAAGATCCAAAGGTTCTACTAGACCCATGCCTGATCTACCTATCAACAATCCTGACAATAATAAAATAACAACGCTTGGGAATCCTGTAATAGAGGAAATTAAACGAGCTATTGCCCCTGCAAAAACAGTTATTCCCCAAAGTAATCCAAGCCTCTCAGGCGTCATATAAATTTCCGATTAAAAAAATTAACAATTTATTTGATTAAATCAATAATAATAATCATAGTCCACTTATTTAGAATAATTATTAATCTTAAGAAGATCTTCCAACCCAAAATATATTAATTTCACCTTCAAATTTACGAAACTTTATTAAATAAAGTAATAAATAATAATAAAAAACAAATGCCAACCGTAGCCATTCTTCCATTCCAAATCTCCGCTTGAGGAGTAAATCCTCTTTTCCAAAGATTAAGCTCTGCTTTATCAACAAGATTTGTTGTTTCCTGCTCTAAGTTGTCAATTTTTTTATTCATTAGACTTAATTTAAAAGGGTGGATTTTTGTCATAAAGAGACTTTGCTTGATTAATTGAAAATCTGGCAGATACGCCTAGTCTTATAGAACTGGAGGGACATCCAAGTCTAAGCCTAGATAAAGCTGCAGCTCCAATCATTGCTGCATTATCTGTACAAAGAGATAAAGGTGCTAAATGAACTCTAATAGATTTTTTATCAGCTTTCTCAATCATCATTTTTCTTAACGTTTTATTAGCGGCTACTCCACCAACTACAACCAAATCATCTAACTTAAAATCAACTGCACAATTTATTGATCTTTCTACCAATACTTCCGCAACAACTCTCTCAAAACTAGCTGCAATATCTTTAATTGGGATATTTTCATTATTCATTTTTAACTTCTGAGTCAATCTCAAAACTGCAGTTTTTAAACCACTAAAAGAAAAATCATATTTTAAAAAACCACCTTTTTTATCAGAGATTCTGCATTTGGGCAAGTGAAACTTGAATGGGTCCCCTCCTTTTGCAACTCTTTCTATAGCTGGACCGCCTGGATAACCAAGTCCTAATAATCTCCCTACCTTATCAAAGGCTTCTCCTGCAGCATCGTCATGACTACTCCCAAGTCTGTTCATTCCTTTATTTTTGTCAACTTTTATCAATTCTGTATGTCCACCACTTACAAGTAGGCATAAAAATGGGGGATCTGGCGATTGATTAGAAAATAATATCGAGGAGAGATGTCCTTCAAGGTGATGAATTCCAAAGAATGGTTTTGAATGCATCAAACAAAGCGTTTTAGCAAAAATTGAACCAACTCTTAGACAACCTACCAATCCTGGTGTAACAGTAGAAGCAATATTATCAATATTATCAATGCTTAAATTTGCCTCTTCCAGAGATTGTTGAAAAACAAAAGGAATTAATTCGAGATGCTTTCTTGCTGCTAGTTCTGGAACTACTCCACCCCACTTAGCATGATCCTTCACTTGAGAAGCAATAACATTTGAGTGAATTTTATAAGAACCATCTTTTTGTGATACAACTGAGGCTGCAGTCTCATCACAACTTGTTTCAATAGCAAGTACTATTGTCATATATTAATTAGTGATGTTTTATCCTAATATTAATTACATCTCAATACTAGGGATTTAAAGATTGCAACTTATGAAATTCTTTTTTTCAATAATAACTTCTGTTTTACTGATAATAGGAATTGCCCCTTCCGCTTATGCAGCTAAAGGAGCTGTACTAAATGCTGATAGAGCTAGTACAGAATATACTGCATCAGCTCTTCAAAAGTGCTCAGAAAATCCAAAATTTATTGAAAGAGCAAGTACTGCCGTAACTCAAAAAGATAAAATAAGATTTGAACGTTACGGAAAAGCACTTTGCGGAGATGATGGATTACCTCACTTAATTATTGGCCCACCCCTCGAGCCTTTTGGTGCACTTTTGAATAGAGGTCATGAAGGAGATCTTTTGATCCCAGGTGTACTTTTTATCTATATAGCTGGGATCATTGGGTGGTCAGGCAGAGAATACTTAATCGAATCTAAGAAAACTAAAGATCCTGCTAATATGGAAATAATTATAGATTTTGCCATTGCAAGAAAATGTCTCATCAAAGGTGCTCAATGGCCACTTCTTGCTAACAGACAAGGTAGAAATGGAGATTTGAGAGAAAAAGATAAAAACATTACCGTTAATGGTCCTCGCTAAAACTTACTAATCATTCATCATTGAAAAAATGTTCAAAATTTTTAATACTAAATTCATGAGATCAGCGCCTGTGGTAGCCGCAATATGGTTATCAATTACAGCTGGCATAATTATAGAATTTAATAGGTTTTTCCCAGATTTACTTTTTCATCCAATGAGTTAAAAGATTTATTTTATAATCTCAAAAATATTTCTAACTGTTTCTTTTACAGATATGTTTTCTAAAACATGATCAAAATCTACTGAAGATTTCATTTCAAAATCAGCTCTTCTTAAACGCTTTTTAATTGATTCTTCGTTTTCAGTACCTCTATCCCTTATTCTTCTTTCAAGCTCTTCTTTACTAGGTGGCAGTAAAAATATTGATAATGAATTTGGAAATTTGCTTCTTATTTGACGAGCACCTTCAACTTCAATTTCTAAAATAACAGTAAAACCTGTATCTATTTTCTCCCTCACTGAATTTAAAGGGGTTCCATAATAATTACCAGCAAATTCTGCCCACTCAAGAAATAACCCATCAGAAATCATTTGCATAAATTTTGCCTTATCTAAAAAATAATAATCTCTTCCATCCATTTCACCTTCTCGAGGATTTCTTGTTGTAGCAGATATTGATAACCAACAATTTTTATCTTCTTGCAAAATATCTTTTACTACAGTTCCTTTTCCTACTCCACTAGGACCAGTAATGATAATAAGCTTATTTGAATTTTTCATAATTATTTATTTTGCTATAAAATAAAGGATCTGGGAATGATAAATAATGCTAAAAGGTGTTCCTCAAACAATGGATATAACATCCATTAAAGCTATTCTTCATTACCTTTCAAATGAAATTCTACCTTCAAAATTTGAAACTGCTCAACAACCAGAGCCAAATACTATACAAATTGGATTCAGAGGGATCAAGAATATCAATTGGATAGAGGTAAGTTGGCAAGGAGATTGTGCAAGGATTCTTAAAATAAAACGTCCTGAGAGAATAGGATCAACAAGTACGCTTGCCAAACAATTAAGCTATGGATTGAAATATATGGCTTTGGTTTCAATTAAACAAGATAAATTTGAAAGAGTTATAGAATTGGCCTTCGCAAAAAAACCTGGAGACTTAATTAGCAAATATTTAGTTTTCGAATTAATGGGTAAGCATAGCAATATTTTCTATCTAGATAAGAATTTAAAAATAATTGCAGTAGGTAAACAAATTCAATCAAACCAATCAAGCTTCAGAACCATAACAACTGGAGGTTTTTACTCACCTCCGCCTCCTACTTTAAAAAAAGAACCTAATGAAAAAGAATCGTTTGAAAACTGGAAAAAGAATTTATCTTTATTACAAAAACCACTTAAAAAATGTCTAATAGATAATTATCAAGGTGTAAGTCCAATTTTAATTAAGCAATTTGAATATTTAGCAAAATTAAGTAGAGACAATGTTATTGAAACTAATATTGAACTTATAGATGATATTACCTTAAAGAAAATTTATATGGTATGGATAAGTTGGGTTGATCGTTTCAAAAAAAATAGATTCAATTTCTCTACTTACGATGAATATTTTTATAGTGTATGGTTTTTAGATTCTGAGACTAATAAACAAGAAAACTTAGAATTATGTAGTGATATAAGTGATTATTATGATCATTTTTTAACATTAAAGAAAATTGAACAAATAATTTCCAAAATAGATTCAATTATTTATAAACAAACAATTATTGAGCAAAGAAATCTAGATATGCAAAGTAAATTACTGGAGAATTCTGAGAACTTTGAAGAATATAAATTAAAAGCAGATGATATTTTTTTAAAAATAGATCTTAAAAAGAAAGATATTATTGAAGCAGAAAAACTCTACAAAAAATCAAAGAAGCTTAAGAGAGCAAAGCACCTTATAGAAAACAGACTTAATATTTATAGAGAAAATCTTAATAGGTTGGATGAATATAGTTTCATGATTGAAAATTTAAATAAAATAAAGATAGGTACTTTAAAAAATAAATTAGAGTTACTAGAAGAAATTAAAGAGGAACTTTGCAATGAATTTGATATTTATATTAAGAAATTAAGAAAGGTAAAGAATAAAAATAAAGATTTAGACTCAATACCAATAAAAATAAATTCACCTAATGGGCTAATTATTCAAATAGGAAGAAATATGAGACAAAATGATTTAATTAGTTTCAAATTGTCTAAGAAAAATGATTTATGGTTTCATGCTCAGGAATGCCCAGGTAGTCATGTTGTACTGAAGACCTCCACAAAAAATCCTGAAGATAATGATATTCAAATTGCAGCAGACATAGCTGCTTTCTTTTGTAGAGCAAAAGGCAATAACAAAGTTCCAATTAATTTAGTTAAGATAAAAGACTTACAAAAAATCAAAAAAGCAAGCTTAGGTTGCGTAACTTTTAAGAACTCAAGGATAATATGGGGAAATCCATCAATAGGAAAAAATTATATTAAAAAAAATCCCCAATAATAAATATGTTATATAATTAATAAAATCGTAATTTAAATGATAGATTTTCTTCTTGGTACTCACGAATTTTTAGGTAATCATAGTTTCCCTGAATTCATTGTTGGATATTTATTTGGAGCTGCTTTAATTATTGGTGCACCTACAGTTTTTCTTCTACTTGCATTTATTAGTGCATTAATGAAAACCAATGGGAAAATGGGTGGATACAGAGAATATGAGACTTACGGTGAATCAAGCCTTAATGATTGCCCACCATTTCTTCTCCCAGATCCTACAAATACCAAATTTAATAAATAATTTCTTGATTAAAAATTAATATTAAATTCATCAAATACTTATTCTTTAAAGATGATCAATATAGAAAAAAATAAGGATAAAAAGAATATAAACAAATCGATGAGTTTTGGTGATCATTTAGAGGAGCTTAGGGAGAGAATTTTAAAATCAATTTATTCAATATTAGTATGCATTTTCATTAGTTTCCTAGTAATTAAACCTCTTATAAAATTTTTGGAAATACCCGCAAAAAATATTCGTTTATTACAACTAGCTCCAGGAGAATTCCTTTTTGTCGCAATAAAAGTTGCTGGATACAGTGGTTTAATAGTGGCACTTCCATTTGTCTTTTATCAAATCATATTATTTATATCTCCAGGTTTAACAAATAAAGAAAAAGGGTTACTCATTCCTGCATTTGTAGGATCAAGTATTTTGTTTCTAATTGGCTTAATCTTCTCGTGGTGGGTATTAGTGCCAGCTGCAATAAGCTTTT
Organism: uncultured Prochlorococcus sp.; assembly: GCA_964397895.1. Lineage (GTDB taxonomy): Bacteria > Cyanobacteriota > Cyanobacteriia > PCC-6307 > Cyanobiaceae > Prochlorococcus_A. Next base: position 11,463 of record CAYNKY010000020.1, on the reverse strand, counting down.
TTATAAAATTTGGATCTGATATAGTTGAACCCATTTGGTCAATTGAAAAATATTTTGATTTTGTTCTATTGTTAATGTCAAGCACTGCAATAGCTTTCCAACTACCAATTTTACAATTCATTCTTGGTTCATTAGGTATTATTTCTACGGATAAAATGATTTCAAATTGGAGAATAGTTGTTATCTCATCAGCAATCATTTCTGCAGTAATAACCCCTTCAACGGATCCTTTAACAATGTCATTGCTATCAATCTCAATAATTATATTATATTTAATTGGTGCTGGCCTAACTTTTTTATCAGAATCATTTAAATCAAAAACTCTTTCATCCCTCCATTAATCTTCAATTGTAAACTTATTGCTCTTCCAAGCCTTGGTCTGGCATTTACAGTCTGCAACCAAATTCTAACCTTCTCTGAATAACCGCCTCTATTAAGGATTTCAATCTTCTCCGCCAAGGACTTTTTATATTCTAGTTCACTTAGATGAAACGATTCCTGCTCAAGATATTTCCACATCATTTGAAAATATAAATAATTTTCTCTTTGAAATAATCTAAAATCATATCTCTTTCCCCATCTACTTAATAAGTAGTAAATAATTTCATCAACTTGTAAAGGTCTCATAAAGTTTTGCAGATGTTCAAAAGCAAACTTAATTCTCAAAATATTAAAATCTTCCTTATTATGAGGAATTTTTTGCAAATTGGATCATAATAATAAATAAATAACAATCCAAAGTATCGAATGACTCAATTAAGTTCCAATGATGTCCCATCAATGGGGCGTAGGCAATTTATGAATCTTCTTACATTTGGAACGGCCACTGGAGTTGCCCTTGGAGCCTTATATCCAGTCGCAAATTACTTTATGCCTTTAAGGGCGGGAGGCAGCGGTGGCGGTACTTCTGCTAAAGATGAACTTGGTAATCCGATTACAAAAACTGGTTGGTTAGCGTCTCATCAAGCAGGAGATAGAAGCTTAGTTCAAGGGCTTAAGGGAGATCCTACTTACATTATTGTTCAAAATGACGGGGAAATTAGTAATTTCGGATTAAATGCGATCTGTACTCATTTAGGTTGTGTAGTTCCATGGGACAGTGGAGCTAACAAATTTATTTGTCCATGTCATGGGAGTCAATACGATACAAATGGAAAGGTTGTTAGAGGTCCAGCTCCTCTCTCATTAGCTTTAGCTCATGTTGACATTGATGATGAAGCTGTTTTAGTAAAACAATGGAGCGAAACTGATTTTAGAACAAATGAAAAACCATGGTGGGCTTAAATTTTATGACTATTTTACAAGTATCAATCATGAAGAAGTTTATTAAATCAATTTTCTCTCTTTACATTATTCTTAATCTTATTTTTCATGCAACAGAAGTATATGCATACCCTTTTTGGGCTCAACAAAATTATGATTCTCCAAGAGAGGCAACTGGAAAGATAGTTTGTGCAAATTGCCATTTAGCCCAAATGCCAACTATTGCAGAAGTCCCTCAATCAGTTGGAGCTGATAGTGTGTTTAAGGCTGTTGTTAAAATACCATATCAAAATGAATTAAAAGAAATTGGTGCTGATGGAACTGATGTACCATTACAAGTTGGTGCAGTTGTTATGCTTCCAGATGGCTTTAAACTTGCCCCTCAAGATAGATGGACAGAAGAAATTAGGGAAGAAACTGAAGGAGTATTTTTCTCAAATTACAGTGAGGAGAAAGATAATATAATTATCGTTGGCCCTTTGCCTGGTGACTCAAATAAAGAAATAATCTTCCCAGTTTTATCTCCTGATCCATCAAAGAATAAAGAATATCATTATGGAAAGTATTCTATACATGTTGGAGCAAATAGGGGCCGAGGACAAGTTTATCCTAATGGAGACAAAAGTAATAATGCTATATTCACTTCGACTGTCTCCGGGACGATAAGTTCTATAGAGACAAATGATGATGGTACTCTTAATTTAAATATTTCCGATAAAAATGGAGATATTACTACAGAATTATTACCTATTGGTTCAAAATTAGTTGTAAGTGAAAATGATGAGATTAGTGCAGGAGATGCACTTACCTCAGATCCTAATGTTGGAGGTTTTGGGCAACTTGATACTGAGGTGGTACTTCAAAGTCCCTTGAGAATAATAGGCTTAATAGCTTTCTTCTTTGGGGTCGGTTTAACTCAAATATTATTAGTTTTAAAAAAGAAACAAGTAGAAAAAGTTCAAGCTGCAGAAGGCATTTAATTTATTTGATAAATGTTTTCATACCCTGCTTTTCTAAAATCGCCTGGTCCCGAAATTTTAAATGTTGGATTATTCAGTATTAGGTGGTATGGATTTTTAATTGCTTTCGCACTTTTAATAGGAATATCAATTTCAAAAAAATTTGCAAAATCCAGAGGAATTGATCCCCAATTAGTAAGTGAAGTTTTACCATCTCTAATATTCTTTTCAATTATTGGTGCTCGCATTTATTATGTCATTTTTGAATATAGACAATTCATAGGGAATAATTTTTTTACGTTAATAAACATATTTAATAATTATTTTAGAATCCCATCAATCTTGGCTATCTGGGAGGGAGGAATAGCGATTCATGGTGCTTTAATTGGAGGATTTTTAGCAATAATCTTTTTTTGCAAGAAAAAAAAAATTCCTTTAAAAACATTTTTAGATATCATCATGCCTTCAGTTATTCTGGGACAATCAATTGGGAGATGGGGGAATTTTTTTAATAATGAAGCTTTTGGAATTCCTACAAATTTATATTGGAAGTTATTTATCCCAATTCAAAATAGACCTATCGTCTATATAAACTATCAATTTTTTCACCCTACATTTCTATATGAATCATTATGGAATTTTTTAGTCTTTTTAATTTTGATTTATATCTTTAAAAAACAAAACCAAGTTAAAATATTTCATTCAGGATTAATAACTTGTCTTTATATAATTTTGTATAGTTTTGGCAGATTTTGGATTGAAGGACTTCGTATTGATTCATTATGCTTAGGGGGATTTCCTCCAAGCTGCGAAGGAGGAATAAGAATTGCTCAATTTATAAGTATTTTCTTATTTTCATCTGGATTAATTTGGTTTTATTTTTTAAGATTGAGAGTAAATAAAAACATTTAAATATATGGGGAAAGAAATATTATTTATTGGTGTTGGTCCAGGGGATCCAGATCTTTTAACGGTTAAAGCAATGCGAGAGATAAAATCTGCAGAAGTAATCTTTTGGACTGATTCCTTAATTCCCAAAAAAATAATAAATTTATCAAATGAGAATTGTGAAAGAATCAAAACAAGCAATATGAATTTAGAAGATATCACCACAATGATGATTGAAAGATTAAAAATTGGGAAAAAAGTAATCCGATTACATGACGGAGATCCTTGCTTATTTGGCGCAATCTCTGAACAAATAAGAATATTAAAAGAATCTAATATCCAAGCAAAAGTAATTCCAGGTGTAAGTGCTTTTCAAGTAACCGCAGCATATCATCAAGCAGAACTAACCATTCCTGAAGTAACTCAGACTATTATTTTATCAAGATCAGGAGGAAGAACAGAAATGCCTGAGCGTGAATCTCTTAGAGAGTTAGCAAGAATAAAATCATCTTTATGTTTGTATCTCAGCGCGAGGCATGTTGAGAAAGCCCAAAAAATATTAAGTGAATTTTACGACCTTAATACCAAAGTTATTGTCGGCTATAGAGTCTCATGGGAGGACGGATGGACATCTTTAATTGAGTTAAAAGATATGGCCAAGTTCTCTCTTGAGAAAAAGCTTATAAGAACAACTATCTATATTATAAGTCCAGCTTTAAGCAAAAATGATAAAGCATCAAATTTATATGATCCTAATTATGAGCATTTATTTAGACAAAAATAATATTGTACTCTTTTAAATAATAAATCTTGTTTACATATTTTCTTAAACTGAAAATATAAATATATAACTATAATTGGAAAAAAATATAAATTTTGGAACAAATAAATTCTGATAATATCAAGATTTCTGCTATTGATGATGTTCCATTAAAAAAGATTGGAAACTTCATTAAAGAAGCAAGAATAAGCAGAAGTCAATCACAGCAAGAATTAGCATCTCTATTAAAAATTAGTGAACAACAATTAAAAGCCATTGAAGATGGAAGAGATGATCTATTACCTGAAAAAGTTTTCGTAAAAGCAATGGTTAGAAAAATCTCAGAAAAACTTAAATTAGATACAAATTACATAATGTCTGAATTTAAAAATCAAACAAAAGAGATAAAAGTTGAAGAAATTGTTGAAAAGGAGGAAGTAAAGGATGTAAATAAAAAATATTCAATAACTTATGGATTCATTATTAATATTGTAATTGCAGGATTGATTGGCTTTATTAGCTCATCTTTTATTGTTAACTTGTTCATAGATTTAAAAGATGGATCTAATAATCGTAGTTTTATAGGAAATCCTAAATAACCTTAAGTTCTAGGTCTTTTAACTCTTTTAATACTTCATAACAAGACTCCAAACTCCATTTCTCAAGTAAAGGTTTTATCCCTAACTCATTTGAAATTAATTCAAATATTATCTGATCTTTTAATAACGTTATTTTAATTGATGAAATAACAGGATCAGGTCTTTTATCTAGAGAGGCAGCTAATCGCAATATTAAAGACATATCTAGTACCAGCATTTTATCTTCTCTCGAAACCAAACTTTGCCAAGCTTCATGTCTTTTTTTTGGTAAATTCTTTCTATGATATCTGGCAATAGCAGCAATAATATTTTTTTCAGATAAAGAATAACCTAGTAATTCGCAGTTCTTAATTAAATACCAAGAATGTTTATGATAAGCCGAGAGATTTATTTGTTTACCAGAATTATAAAGGAAACATGCTGCCCATAAAAGGCTCCTACCATTATGTTTAGTATCATTATGAAGAATATTTTTTGTCTGATCATAAATTTGAAGTGCTAATGTTGAAACTCTTTCCGCCCTTACTTTATCAACTGAAAATTTATTTACCTGATGCATAACAGTTGTCTTGCGAATATTACTTTGAATACTAAATTTACTTTTTAACATCCCTTTTCTAATCATCCAATCAACGACTAAACCTTCCCTTAAAGCTCTTTCGCTTATGATTAAATCTTTGATACCTAACATATTCATAGTTGTTTCTAGAATTAATCCTCCAGGAATTATGATTTCTGCCCTTCTCTCACTTAAAGAGGGGATTTTTCGCCTCTCAATAGGAGATAATTTAATCAATTTTCTCAATAAATCTTCTAAATTAGCTTTCGTAAATTTATACCCATGCAACTTTTGTTTAGGTTCTCCTAAATCAGAAGAAATCAAATTAGCTAAAGCAATAGCAGTACCACTTGTCGCAATCATCTGAATGGACTCATTTTTTTTTAATCTTCTTTTTATTTTCCCAATGGAAGGCTCTAATGAACCTTGAATAAAAGTTTTTAAAAATTCAATCCTTGATTCAGATATAGGTTCATCATCAAAAAAATCATTTTTTAATCTAACAGCTCCAACCCTAGCACTGGTTAAAGCTCGTGTATCCTCAGAATTTGCAAGAATTATTTCAGTTGATCCGCCTCCAATATCTAAAATAATATGTGACTTATTATCAAGAGACATTGCAGACAAAACTCCTAGATAAATTAATCTTGCCTCTTCTGATCCACTAATTAATTCAATATCAAAACCTATATTCTCTTTAATTCTTTGAATAAGTTCTCTGCCATTAGGAGACTCTCTAACAGCACTTGTGGCTGCTGCTGAAATCTTTTTAACTCCATAACTATTACAGTACTCTTTAAACCTTTTTAAGGTTTCAAGAACTCTCAATATTGCTTCTTCTGTCAAATTACCCTCATCATCTCTTTCTCCAAGTCTCGTAGTTGATTTTTCTGTGAATTTTATTGAAAAAGACTTTAAATCTGAATTAATCTCAGCTATTAAAAGGTGCGTAGAATTTGTACCAATATCTATGGAAGCTACAAAAATATTCTTATCGTTAAAGCTTTTTAATTTATTTTGCATTACTTTTGATCTTCAATAAATTAAAGATATAAAACACAATTGATAATATACTAAGATTGATATTTAATTTTCTATTTATACTCAATCTCAAGTGAATTATTAAACTTATGAAATAAATATTGTGAATTTTTCAAACTTCAAAAAAGACTTGCAACCAATATTTGAATTATTGCGTTGGAATAAACCTACAGGGAGATTAATTCTATTAATTCCTGCCGGATGGAGTCTTTGGCTAACTCCCAACGAATTCCCAAATTTTTATATTTTATTAAAAATATTGTTGGGCGGTATATTAGTTAGTGGTTTTGGATGTATTGCTAATGATATTTGGGACATAGAAATTGACAGAAAAGTTCTTAGGACAAAAAATAGACCTCTTGCCTCAAATAAAATTAAAATAAAATATGCTTATATTTTGCTTTTATTATTTTTAATAGGAAGTTTTCTAATAGCTCTTTCTCTTCTTAAAAATAATACATTTATTACATTGATTCTCTCCTTTATAGCTCTCCCTTTAATTTTGATATATCCATCAGCCAAAAGATGGTTTAAATTTCCACAAGCTATATTATCTATTTGTTGGGGATTCGCGGTCTTAATTCCATGGGCTGCTCATGAAGGAAATTTATCAAGTCCTGTTTTATTTTTCTGTTGGTTAGCTACTATTTCATGGACTTTTGGATTTGATACTATTTATTCATTAGCAGATAAGGAATACGATCTTAAAATTGGTATCAATAGCTCTGCAATTAATTTAGGAGCAAAGACAAACTTAACCGTTAGGATTTCCTACTTTTTAACTTCATTATCTTTAGCAACTTGTGCAATTTTAAATCAATCAAATTTTTTATTTTGGCCTATATGGTTATGTATATCAATCTTGATGCAAGTTGATACAAGAAAGATATTCAATTCCAAAGTTTATACACAAGCCAAAATTGGGACCCATTTTCGAAACCAAGTAATTTATGGATCTTTATTTCTACTCGGCATAATTCTTTCATAAATTTAAAATATATGATCAAAACATTAAAAAAGGGTGATAGTGCATATTTAGTTGCGCCAAGTTTTCCTATTGAGAATAAAAAGGAATTTTACAAGGGTATTGAAATAATAAAAAATTGGGGACTAAAAGTTCATCAAAACGAATCAATTTACAAAAAACATGGCTATTTTGCAGGTGATGATAATTGTCGATTCTTTGATATTGAGCGAGCTCAAAAAAGCGAATTAATAATATGCGCAAGAGGTGGTTGGGGGGCATCAAGAGTATTGGAGAAGAATCCAAATTGGGGAGATGGATGGATGTTAGGTTTCTCTGATGCTTGCTCACTTCTATTATCCAAATATTCAAAAGGGAAACTTGGATCAATTCACGGTCCAATGATTTCAACATTGCCAAATGAGCCTATTTGGAGTGTCAATCGACTAAAAAATTTACTTTTTAAAGGTTACGTTGATGACATTAAAGGTTTTTCACTAAAAAAAGGGGTTGCTTTTGGAGAAATCATAGTCACAAACCTTACAATTATTTGCTTCCTTATAGGAACTAATCATTTACCAAATATGGAAGGGAAGATACTTATTTTTGAAGACACCAATGAAGAGTTATACAAAATAGATAGGATGCTTACTTATTTAAGAATGTCTAAACGCATTGATAAGATTACTGGCTTAGCTTTTGGAAATTTTTTCAATAAAAAAAATATTAAAGAACAATTGCTCCTTGAAGATTTAATTTTAGAAAGATTTAAAGAATTTAATATCCCTATAGTTTCAAAACTTCCGATTGGGCATATACAAGGGAATGCAGCAATACCAATAGGTTTCAAGGGATGTCTAAATGGGAATGAAGGAAATCTAACAATAGACTTACTTCTTAATTAGCTTTTAAAAATAAATTAGCGATTTTTAAATCAGTTGGATTTGTTATTTTCATATTTATTGAATTCCCCTCAATAATTTCTACAGGCCATTTTAAAAATTCATATAAAGATGCGTCATCTGTTACTTTCCACTTTTTCTCAATTGCTATTTCATGAGCCTTTTTTAGCTTTGAGACTAAAAATCCTTGAGGTGTTTGCGCCGCCCACAAAGTATTTCTATCAGGAGTTTCTTGAACCAAGTTATTATCATCAATAATTTTTATTGTATCGGTTACTCTAACAGCAAGAATTATCGCATCTTTATCATTTAATTCTTCTGCACATTTATCAATTAAATCTGGTGGAATTAAACATCTTGCTCCATCATGAATAAGAACTTTTATGGCATCATTTGGAAGATTATCTAGTCCATTTTTTACCGACTCTTGTCTAGTAACTCCTCCATTTATCCAAAAAACTTTTTTAGAAAAATTTTTAATAGAGCTCATTATTTGTTCCTTATCATAAGGTTGACCAATAATTCCAACCCATTTTATTCTCTTCGTTGAAAAAACTGATTTTAATGTCCAATATAAAATTGATTTACCATGCAGTTTTATTAGTAATTTATTTTTTCCGGCTTTCATTCTGCTTCCACTACCAGCGGCAGGTATTAATAAATGCACGTTTAAATAATTAAGAAATTATCTAGATAATTATAAATAAAAAGCATATGATTACACAAATAGTACTACCATTTTAAATTATTGAGAATTAAAAAATGTCAGAGAAAAAAATCTTATCCGGAAAAATTGCTTTAGTCACTGGAGCAAGCAGAGGAATAGGAAAATCGATCGCATTGTCTCTTGGAGAATTAGGAGCAGAAGTTATTGTAAATTACTCAGCATCAGAAAAACAAGCAGAAAACGTTGTTGAGTCTATTAAAGGTTTTGGAAGCAATTCTTACAAAATAAAATTTGATGTTTCAGATGATGAATCTGTAAATAATGCAGTAGATAAGATCATACAGAAAAGTGGCTCTATTGATATTCTTGTTAATAATGCGGGAATAACTAGAGATGGATTACTTATAAGAATGAAGTCATCGCAATGGGATGACGTAATAAATACAAATTTAAAAGGCGTATTCCTATGTACAAAATATGTTTCTAAATTTATGATGAAGAAAAGAAGCGGCAAGATTATAAATATTACTTCTATTGTTGGCATAATAGGCAATCCTGGACAGGCAAATTACTCTGCTGCTAAAGCTGGTGTAATTGGTTTTACAAAAACTTGTGCAAAAGAATTTGCAAGTAGAGGAATAAATGTGAACGCAATTGCTCCTGGATTTATTGAAACTGAAATGACAGAAAATTTAAAAATTGATGATATTTTAAAAATGATACCTCTTGGTAAATTGGGATCAACGAATCAAATCTCAGATTTAGTTAAATTTTTAGTTTCTAGTGAAGCTGCTAATTATATAACTGGTCAAACTATAAGCATTGATGGGGGAATGAACATATAATTTATGTACTTTGATATGGTTGTCCTAGTTCATCCCTTAATCTCCTAATCTTTTGTAAAAGTTTTAACCTTCTACTTCTAGCTGTTAATGTTAGAAAAAGTCGCAAAGGAAAATATATCAATGTCATTGTAATAGCTAGAGTAGCTGCCAAAGTAAAAACAAAATTACTAGTTTCTTCCATATTTTTAAGATACTCTTATTTCACGAAAATGTGGATACAAATTTCAACAATTTCGGCTTTCCCCACATAAAGGAACTTATATAAGCATATTTTCTGTGGGAAATTAGAATAAGTTAGCAGCTTATACATAAAAATGCCAAAGCAACTCAGTTTCTCAGATGAATCACGCGAAGCCTTAGAAAGGGGGGTTAATACAGTCGCGAATGCTGTAAAGGTGACTCTTGGTCCAAAAGCCAAAAATGTTGTAATTGAAAGAAAATTTGGTTCTCCAGATATAGTTAGAGATGGTTCTACTGTTGCGAAAGAAATAGAAATTGATAATCCATTTGCAAATCTTGGAGCTAAATTAATAGAACAAGTTGCTGCTAAAACAAAAGAAAAAGCTGGAGATGGAACAACTACTGCCACAGTCCTTACTCAAAAAATGGTTCAGGAAGGTTTAAAAAACATTGCCGCTGGTGCAAGTCCCATAGAGATCAAGAAAGGTATGGATATTGCATTAAAATATATTCTCGAAAAATTGAAAGAAAAAAGTATTAGTATTAGTGGCTCTGATATCAAAAAAGTTGCTACCGTAAGCGCCGGAGGAGATGAAGAAATAGGGTCTATAATAGCTAAAGCTATGGATATAGTTTCATCTGATGGAGTAATTACAGTTGAAGAATCACAATCTCTAGATACAGAATTAGATATTACTGAGGGCATGTCTTTTGATAGAGGTTATAGTTCCCCATATTTCATAACAGATCAAGATAGACAAATATGTGAACTTGAAAACCCAAAAATATTAATTACTGATCAAAAAATATCAAATTTAAATAACTTAGTTCCTATTCTCGAGGAAGTTCAAAAATCAGGGGTGCCATTACTTATTCTTGCAGAAGATATTGAAGGAGAAGCATTAACAACCCTGGTTTTAAATAAAAATGCAGGAGTACTCAATGTATCAGCAGTCAGGGCTCCCTCCTTCGGAGAAAGAAGAAAAGCTTCTTTAGAAGATATTGCGATATTAACTGGGGGAAACTTGATAAGCGAAGATAAATCAATGACACTAGACAAAGTTACTATAAATGATTTAGGGAAAGCTAAGAAAATCTCAATTTCAAAAGACAAAACTACAATTATTGCTTTTGATGATACTAAAGATTTAGTAAATGCCAGAATAGATAAATTAAAGAAAGAAATAGAAATTACTGATTCTGAATATGATCAAGATAAGATCAATGAAAGAATAGCAAAACTTTCTGGAGGGGTTGCCTTAATAAAAGTTGGAGCTGCTACAGAGACTGAAATGAAATATAAAAAATTAAGAATTGAGGATTCCTTAAATGCAACAAAAGCAGCCATCGAAGAAGGGGTAGTATCTGGTGGAGGTAAAACATTAATTGATCTTTCTGAAAGTATTTCGGAATTTAATAAAAAATTAAATTCTGATCAAGAAACTGGATTAAAGATTGTTTCAGAAGCCCTCCAAGAGCCAGCTAAGCAAATTGCACTTAATGGAGGCTTTAATGGAGAAGTAGTAGTTGCTGATATTAAACGTCTTAAGAAAGGATTTAATGTAGTAACTGGAGAATATGAAGATTTAAATTCTTCTGGGATAATAGATCCTTCAAAAGTTTTGCGCTTAGCATTAGAAGATGCTATTTCCATTGCTTCAATGCTTTTAACTACCGAAGTAGCTGTTGCTGATATTCCTGAACCAGAAAATAATGCTGGAGCCGGTGATCCTATGGGTGGCATGGGTGGCATGGGTGGCATGGGTGGTATGGGAATGCCCGGTATGGGTGGTATGGGAATGCCTGGTATGGGTGGCATGGGAATGCCTGGTATGA
>CAYNKY010000019.1:0-19952 GCA_964397895.1 uncultured Prochlorococcus sp. | reverse complement strand
TCTGGTGTAGGTTTAGTTATAGTATGTGATCTTGAACCTGCTGAATTTTATTCCGAATCATTACGATCAAAAGGTTTAACTAGTTCTATTGAAAAAGAAGATTAGATTAAGAAATTTCCAATTGAAATATCAAAAATTCAAAAAATTTATCAGTTTATCTTTATCATTATTATTTTTCCCTTTTATATACCTTTTTGGATGGATAATAATAACACTAACAATAGATATATTTCCTACTTTAGGATCTGAAAAATCATTAATCGGAACTATTATTACATTTTTTCTTTTCCTTATCAGTTTTCCTTTGTGGACAAAATATAAGTGGAATAAGAAATTTACTCAGGTAGTTGGTTTTTTGTACTTCAAGAATAAAGTTCTTAAATATGACTTGATAATTGAGTTTGTAAAAGCTCTTTCGATTAATTGTATAATTCTATGTTTGATCATTATCCAAGGCTCCTCGAAAATAATTTTTAATTTAAATTTATATACATTATTAAACTGCTTATTTTTAGGCATTCTTGTTGGCATAGCTGAAGAATTAATCTTTAGGGCTTGGTTGGTGGAAGAATTAAGTTTATTTTTGAATACCAAGAACTCTAATTTTTTTCAGGCCTTAGTTTTTTCATTAGCTCATTTAAGATTTGACTATGGAATTCTTAGCAATTTTCAATTATTAGCAGGCCTATTTTTTCTTGGTTTGTATTTAAATAATTGGCGAATGAAAAAGTATCCAACAATATTATCTCCTGTTTGTTTTCATGGAGCCTTAGTTGGGATTTGGTTTTTTATAAATAATACTTTTTTGGATATTCAACCTAATGTCCCTAATTTATTATTTGGTCCAGGGGAGGGCAATGATATTAATCCAATAGGAGGTTTTATAGGAATTAGCTTATTAGTGACATTAAATATTTTTAATAAAAATTCCCATAATAATTTATCTAAGATTTAAGAAAAATTTATGAGATGTTTTTAAAAACTTTTATATATTTTATTTATTAAAATTATATTTTTTTATTGAATCTGTCATTAAAGAAAATACATTTGTCCTTACGAATTTAATTTTTCTCATCAGATAAAAAATCAAAGCTCGAAATGGATAAAGAATGACAAATTTATTAGAAAATAATTTTATTAGAAAGTCAGTAAACAAAACTAAAGAAAATATATCAATAAAACGATTTAAGTAGTAAATTAATGAGAATACTTTTTTCTTAAATTGGGATTTATTTTCATAATTTTTAATCATTATGCCCATTTCATATACATCTCTAATACATGAATTCAATCCTTGTCCTCCTACAGGATGAAAAGAATGAGCTGCATCTCCAACTAATATATTTTTAAATAAATTTAATTTTGGTAGTGTAAAAGCTTGTGCCACAGAATAAGTTGATATTTCACTTACTATCTCAAGAGGCTTTATATTATCTGGGAGTAATTTTTCAAGACTTTTTAAAAGTTCTTCTTTTGATAATTTAAGTTTTAATTGAGTATTTGAATTCTCTGAGAACCAGATTACTTGATAAATATTATCTCCTAATGGTAATAAAGCTAAAGGACCTTCATGCCTAAATATTTCATAAGCTCTGCTATGTGGAAGCTCTTTCAAAATTGCTCTGAATGAAATACATCTTTGATTATATATTCTTTTCAAATATTTGATTTTCCAATTGCTTCTTGAAGAGGAATCTCTACCATCAGCAGCTAAAATAAAATCAAAATCTTCATTTTCGGTTGAATCATAATATAACCTTTCAATATTTTTATTTCCATTTACATAATCAATTAAAATTTTCATAAGATATTTATGCTCAATTACCCATCCAATATTTGTTTGCGTTTTGTTTGTTTTTTTTAAATCATTCGTTCTGATGATAACTGATTGAGCTATTTCAGAATCTACTATTGATAGTGAGTCAAATCCGTATGTGAATTTATTAAGTTCATCCCATAACTTAAATTCTTCAAATATTTTTCTTGATGACTGAGTTATCGCATAACCTTTGTCTCTTGAGGATAATTCTACATCTGTTAATGGATCAACCAAAACAACTTTGCATTTTTCGGAAGCAATAGTTAAAGCTAATAATGAGCCAGTGGGACCAGAACCTAAAATTTTAATTTTTTTTATATTCAAAACTATTTACCTTGTGTTGATTAATTATTGAAAGAATTTGTAAATCTAAAGTTTAAATTAATAAATTTCATATTAATTCATCTTTAAATAATAAGTGAAAGCAATTCTATTCTGAATTTCTTATGAATATTAAAATTAACAAAAAATTTAAGTCATGCCTTAACTTACAAATAATTAACCTCTACATCTAAAAACACCAAATTGCATCAGTCCATTGCCAAAAGCCCAATTCATAAGAAGGATAGTAGGAATTTCTCTGAATGATTTAAATAATGAGGAAAAACCCAATGATAGAAATACTTTAGGCCTTCTTGCTCCTTCAAATATAGATTCCCACCAAGAGGGTAATGTTTCTTTTGTCCAATCATCTGTCTCAACTTTGCTGCCAACAAATGAACTAATTGATAGATTCTTTTGAAAGCTATTTATACTACTAAAACTAGGATGAGCCCACTGCTCTAATAATTGCTTTAAAACAAATTTTTCAATAAAATTTGGGGCTTTTAATGTTAAATCTCTTGAATTCCAATCAGCGACAGCAAGGTAACCTCCAGGTCTTAAAACGCGTAACATCTCATCAGCATATTTTTGCTTGTCAGGCATATGTGGTCCAGCTTCAACACTCCAAATCCCATCAAATTCTCCGTCTGCAAATTCTAGATTCATTGCATCCATTCTTTGAAAGTTACAACTTAAATCCGATTTTGTAAGTTCTCTTGCCCTTTTTACTTGTTGTTCACTTATAGTGATTCCAATGACATTAAAGCCATAATGCTCTGCAAGTATTCTCGAACTTCCTCCTATCCCGCACCCTACATCCAAGACTCTTGAACCTCTTGGTAATTGGTCTAGTCCACTCCATTTAACTAATTCATGAACAAATACCGCTTTTGCCTCTCTAAAATCGCCAAGATTTGAAGAATCATGATAGTAACCAAGATGAATATGTTCTCCCCATAATTTTTCTAAAATACGATCACTAGTCCAAGTATCGTATGCATCTGATACGGAATCAGTGGTTTCAAATTTTCTGTTCTTAACTAGCCATAAAATGGTTGAAAAGCTAATGATCGAGATTATTAAGATAATGTAATTTTGATTCATAGTTTTGTTTGGTCTTAAATGTTGAAAATAATTGCTTTAATTAATTAATAAAGACATATTAGCTATTTATGTGAACATTTAATTGTCTTAAAATAATTAAATTTAACATCTTAAGGTTTAATAATTTGTCAGACAATTTTCTTAAATATTTTCCTATTATGAAGTTTTTTCCCCTTATTAATTAATAGTTTGAAAATCATAAAAGTAAATATTCGTAATGATAATTCGAGAATATTTTATAAATCCGAAATCATATATACAAAGCAAACTTTGAGAAGTTTTAGTCCATCTATCCATCTTGATATATTTGGAGCACCTGATTTCCTCGCATAGTACCTTACAGGATAATTTAAGATTTTTATGTTATGTTTAGCGGCTTCAAAAATTATGGTGAAATCTCCGAATGGATCTAATTTTGATTCCCAACTGCCATTTTCTATCATGTAATTTAAAAATTTCCTAGAAAATACTTTTGTCCCGCAAAGTGAATCAGATACGGGATTATTTATAAGTATTGATAGTAAAATCGCAAAACATCTATTACCAATGTAATTTGCCCATCTCATGGCATTTTTTTCCATAGGAAAAATTGTTCTGGAACAATTAATCAGAATATTTTCATTCTTTGTTGATTCGATTATTGCATTAATACTATCATCAATATCTACAGTGAAATCGCTATCTATTATGGCTAATATGTTTCCTGATGAGTTATTGAATCCTTCAACAACTGCATTTTTTTTTCCTGTAGAGCTTTGTTTCAATAGTTTTACTTTAAAGAAACTTGCAAATTCATTTTTTAATTGTTCTAGCATTAAATAAGTATTATCTTGGCTATTACCTTCAACAAAAATTATTTCTTTTTCTTCGGGAAGTTTTTTTAGTTTATTCAATGCAGCCATTATTAATTCTTTGTTCCCTTCTTCATTTCTAGCTGGAATAACAATAGAAATTAATTTTGATTTATTACTTTCTTTATATTTGTACAAAGTGATCTCAATTTCAAATGCAAGTTCTTTGAGTAAGGGAAGTTTTTTAAAAGAATTTTTTATTGTTTTTGGTATTAATGATGTTTTTAATGGAGTTAATTTAAGTGCGCGCCATCGTATTGGTCGATAATTATATATTTCAGCTAATGATTCGATATCGCACAGAGTGATTCTTGCTTTAGTTGTTGTTTCTCTAAAAATTCTTGAGTCTAATCTTAACCATCGAGTAATTGGTTCCCATGTATTTCCCCTTACGCGAAAAGTTAGAAATTCTTCATTAGTTTTAAAAGTCTCATGAAGTTTATTATTTGTTAATGTCCAAGTATTGATTGAGCTCATTATTTTTTTTATATTTTAAATTATTTTATATTTTTTTTTTCACTATTTTCCATGGATTTAAATTTTTATCACTAAAAACAATTTCAAATGATTCTTTATCAATTTTCTGATCTAATGATTCTATGGTCCAAGCAAATTCATATTTATCAAGATTGCTAATTCCGTCTATAGCTTTACCTAACTTTGGTGTTAATAGAGATATCTTAATTAATTTAGAAAATTCTTCTGAGTTTTTTGCATTACTGATATTAATATTTATTATTTCATTATTAAGATTATCCTTCAATAAACCATATTCAATACTTTCTCTTAGGTCTCTTGATCTATCAGTTATTAGTCCTGATTGCGCTATACAAGTACACATTAAATATGGACCAATAATTAATGAAAATAATATAAATTTACTCTTTTTAATTTGACCTATTAGAATAAATATAAAAGTAGTACAGGCAAAACCTATTATTAAAAATAATTCTTCTTTTGTATTCAAATTTAAAGAATTTCTAAACATCCGCCAATATATAAAAATAATTGATAAAAGAATTAAGGGCAAAATTCTTGAGATTATATTAATAAATAAAAATTTAAGATCTTCGTTTTTGAGTATTGCTTTAATTCCCAAATAAGCATTTAAAGAAAGAATTGAAGCAATAGGTAATGCATAATATGGTGTTTTTGTAGAGAAGATGCTTATGATAACTATATATATTATTGGGTAATCAAATAAGATTTTTTTAGTTCCTAATTTATTTTTTTGTTGGTACTTTAATCCTAAGATTCCAAATAAACTCCAAGGAAGGAAATTAATTGGTATGTTCCATAAATAATAATAAAAAGGATTAGTGAAATTATTTTCTGAAGATAATTCTGCTAATTTGTCAAATAAAAATAAAAAAATATTTTTATCTAAGTATTGATTAATTAAAGCAGTCCAAACAAAAAAAGGAATAAATCCAATTAATATTCCTAAAAATAATATTTTCCACCTAATAATATCTCTTTTATAAAAAATATATGGAAAAAACGAAATTATTGGCACTCCAACTAAAAATGTTTTCATCATAAATGCTAATCCAATCCAACTTCCGAAGATAAAATTATGAATGTTATTCCCTTGAGATTGTATTTTAGAAAGAGAATAAATACCTAAGGTAACTAAGCAGGCAAATATCATATCTTGTGTGGCCAGGTGAGCAAAATCAAGCCATAAATAAGTTGTTGAAAGAATTATTGCGGAAATAATAGCTTCTTTTTTTTCTAATAATTCTTGATGTAGTTTGAAGGTAAGAAAAAGCATGAGGCACGAAGCTATTGTTGTAGGTATATGAGCTACGAATACCGTTTCTCCAAATAATTGCTGGAATTTTGCAATCAAGAATTGAATTCCAATAGTACGATCTAGAGAATAAGAATCCCACCAATATGGAATTATCCAATTGTTATTTTGAATTATCCATCTTGCTTGTAAGGCATAAAATCCTTCATCAAAAGCTAAATAACTTCTGTTGCCAAAATATAAAAGAAGAGGTGTAAATAAAATTACTTTGTAAATTTGAAATATTGCTTTCAATTTCATTTATTAAAAAAAAATGATGCCGATAATTGGATTTGAACCAATGACCTACTGTTTACGAGACAGTTGCTCTACCGCTGAGCTACATCGGCAATATTAAATTGCTATTTTATTAATATATTAATAAGTTTAAGTTTTAAGACAATAATGTCAAAAATTGATCCTGAATTGAAAAAGAAGTTACTTAGAGAAACTAAAGCTCCCTTTAAAGGATTACGAAGGGTTATTTGGGTGGCTTGCTCAGGATCAGCTTTTTTAGGACTATTTATTATGATTTCACAGATGCTAGGAGGGAATCAAATTCAACAAAATAATTTTTTAATACAACTCGGAGCATCAGTTATATTCCCATTATTATTTTACTTAGAAAGAGACAAATCTTAATTTTTACTTAAAGTTCTTTTTTTTGTAACTAATTTATAGGCCTCAATAATATCCCCCTCATTCCAATTTGAGAATTTATCACAACCAATGCCACATTCAAATCCTGTATTAACATCCTTCACATCATCCTTTGATCTTTTTAGGGAATCTAAATTACCCTCATATATTATTTGATTATTCCTCCTAACACGTAAGTAGCAATTTCTTTGCAGTTTTCCATTATTGACATAGCATCCTGCTATGGAACCTTTCCCTATAGTGAAGATTGCTCTTACTTGGGCTTCACCTAAAGCCTCTTCGACCAGGTCAGGCTCTAATAGACCTTCCATAGCTAATTGGATATCTTCTAATAATTTATAAATAACTTCGTATTCTCTTATATCAACATCATTAATATCTGCAGCTCTTTTAGCTCCTGAGGCAAGTGATGTATTGAATCCAACAATTACTGAACCAGACGCAGCAGCAAGATCTATATCGGTTTCTGTTATTTCACCAGGCGCTGATAGAAGGACTCGAACTTGCACTTCATTTTTAGGTAGTTGCTCTAATGATCCTAGAATAGCTTCAACACTTCCCTGTACATCGGCTTTTAAAATTAAATTTAATTCTTTGAGTTCGCCCTCATTAGCTTGATTTGAGAGGGAATTTAAACTTACTCTTCTTGAAGCCATTTGTTGCGCAAGTTTTGTAGCTCTTGCCTCTGAAGCTCTTTCTCCTACAACCATTCTTGCAGTTTTCTCATCCGGGTATACTTCAAATTCATCTCCCGCAGTAGGAACTTCACTAAAACCTAATGCTTCAACTGGAAAAGATGGTGCTGCTTCTTTAATCCTATTACCATGCTCATCAACCATTGCTCTAATTCTGCCTAGTACAGAGCCTGCAGCTAAAACATCACCAGATCTTAAAGTTCCATTTTGAATTAATAATGTTGCAACTGGACCTTTGGCTTTATCTAAATGAGCTTCTATTACAGTTCCTTTTGCTAACCTTTGTGGATTAGCTTGTAAATCCTCGACTTCGGAAACAAGTAAAATCATTTCAAGTAATTTATCGATATTTTTCCCTTTAATGGCGCTAACTGGAACCATTACTACATCTCCACCCCAATCTTCTGCGATTAAATCCTTTTCAGACAATTCTTGCTTAACTCTGTCTGGAGAAGCACCCTCTTTATCAATTTTGTTAATAGCCACAACGATTGGGACTTTAGCCGCTCTTGCATGACTTATTGCTTCAAGTGTTTGTGGTCTTACTCCATCATCAGCAGCTACAACAAGTACTGCAATATCGGTTACTTTTGTTCCCCTCGCTCTCATTGCCGTAAATGCTTCATGCCCAGGGGTGTCAAGAAAGGTAAGTTTTCTTTTCTTTGATTCATGCTTAACTTCAATTTGATATGCACCAATGTGCTGAGTAATCCCTCCAGCCTCTCCAGATGCTATTCTTGATTTCCTTATGGAATCAAGAAGACTTGTTTTACCATGATCTACATGACCCATTACAGTAACTACTGGAGGCCGCGTGATCAAATTATCTATATCTGTTTTCTCGATCATATCTACAGTCTTTGTAGCGGCCTCTTCTATATCATCCTGTAAAACAGGAACTCCGAATTCTTCTGCAACAGCTTCAATAGTAGATAAATCTAAAGATTGAGTAACAGTAGCTGTAATTCCTTTAAAGAAGAGTGATTTTATGATCTCAGAACTCTCTAAACTGAGCTTATCTGCTAATTCCTGAACGGTTAAATTATCTTCTGGAACTATTATCATTTCAGGCCTTACTTGCTTTGCTTCTCTTGAAGCACGCAATTCCATAGCTCTTCTTTTTTGTCTTTGCCTAGTAGTTTCTTTTTTCTTCTTTTTAGTTTGCCTGCTTGGCTTTTGAGATTTTTCATTTTCTGACTTAGCCTTTTTAGGCCTTGCTAAACTAGCAGATAAAATAGTGTTTTTTTGTTCACCAGCAAACCCACTTGTTTCAGTTGTTAGAGAATCATCATTTTCTCCAATAATATGAACTTTTTGTCTTTGTTTTTGAGGACCCTTGTTTCTTAAGGCTTCAAGCTTGGCTGAGTCATCCCAATCTGTTTTACCAGGTTTTTTAGATGTATTGTTAGCTCTGTGAGGTGCTTTTTTTGTTGGAGCGATGGAGTTAGGTCGAGCAGCTGGCGATTTCGGTTTTTGTTTAGGAGCACCAATAGATTTTGTTTTACTATAGTCCTGCTGATTTGCTTTGTTTTCATTAGAAGATCGAGACTTCTGAAGCTGCATTAACTCATTAGGTGATACAGGTTTTCTTACTCCTGTACCAATATTTCTATTGAATTTGGAATTTCCTTTATTGTATTCTCCTTTTCTATTAGGAGACATAGGTCTATTAGCAATGCCAGGCCTATTTCCTCCATTAGACCTATTAGCAGACACTCCAGCTTTACTGGTATTCCCAGGTCTATTAGGCATTCCTGGTTTAGCAACAAATCTATTTTGAACGCCAGGCTTGTTTTGAAGATTTGATCTATTATTATTTAGATTTCTGTTTAATCCACTTGGTCTGTTTAAACCTGATGTTCTATCGGAAGAAGACTGCTTATAATTTCCAGTAGGTTTTTTTTGAACATTATCTTTTCTAATGGGTGCACCAACTAATTCTGGTGTCGTTAATGAGGGCCTTGATGCATTATTTTTTACAAATTTATTTGAATTTTTATCCAAACCGTTTGAGATAGTTCTTTTTTGATTAATTGGATTATTTAATTTACTTTGGAAATTCTCTTTGGAGGGTTGTTTAACATTCTTTGGTTTTTGAATTAGTTGAATTGGAGGTTTCGGAGAATTTGCAATAGGTTTGTTAGTACTTAATCTAATTTTCTCTTTCTCTTGTTCAATCTTTGGTACATTATTTTTGATTTCATCTCGCGGCTTACTCTTGGAAATGATTTGAGGTGGTTGTATTGGTTTTATTTTTGAAGGTATGTTTCCTTTTGAGGGGGAAGAGGCAATAGTTGGTTTTTTAAGAAGAGGTTTTGTTTTATTGAAATCTTTTGGATTTTTATTAATTGAAACTGTATTAGAGGAATCAATAATTTCTTTTTTGAGATTCTTATTCTTTTGAGGTTTTACATTTGAGTTTGATTTATTTAAAGAAATTATATTTTTACTATTTGGTTTGTTAAGAATAAAGTTTTTAATTTTTTTTGCATCGACAGCACTTATTGAACTACTATGACTTTTGACAGAAATTGAAAGCTTGTGGGCGGCATCCAATATGTCCTTGTTATCCAGATTTAAATCTCTGGATAGTTCATAAATTCTGATTTTATCGCTTAATGTCATTGAGTTTGAAATATGCTCACAATTAAAAAAAAGAGAGCTTAATTTAATTATATTCCCTTTTTGGGAAGTTATTTGTAGTTTTTGCTTTCCATTTGAAAAAACTCATAAAATTTTTGATCAAAAGAAGTTCTTAAAGATTTTTGAAGCTTCTTTTTTAATTTTGGATCTGTTAAACATCTTTGAGTTTTACAAATGTAAGCTGAGCGGCCGTAACCTCCATTAATAATCATTCCTGAAGAAAAATCCCTAGTGATTTTTAATAGATAGTCCCTATCAAAAATTTCTCTGCAAGCGATGCATAGCCGCAAAACAGATTTTTTCTTATTCACCGTGTTCTTTCCTCTGATGAAATTATCTCATCCTCAAAGCTTTCATCAATTTCATCAACGGCTTCATCTTCTGGGAGCGGATATAATTCCCTTAACCTTGCATCTTCTTCTGCTCGAGCAGCTTGTTCAGCAGCAAGTTTTTTCTCTGCTTCTCTTTGCAAATTTTCTTCATTTTCTCTTTGATTAATAAGTTCAGATACAGAAGCATCTTCAGCTTCTTGATCATATTCATGTGAGTTTTTAACATCTATTTTCCAACCTGTTAATCTCGCAGCTAATCTTACATTTTGTCCTTCCCTGCCAATAGCAAGACTAAGTTGGTCCGGTGGAACAAGCACATGAGCATGTTGACCTTCTGGATCAACAAGCCTTACTAAATCAACTTTTGCAGGGCTAAGAGAATTTAAAATATACTGAATAGGATCAGACGACCATTTAATAACATCTATTTTTTCTCCTCTAAGTTCATTTACGACTTGTTGTATTCTTGCACCTCTTGCACCAATACATGCACCAACAGGATCTACCTCCCTTTCAATGCTATCAACAGCAACTTTTGTCCTGGGTCCAACTGCTCTTGAGGGAGGATTTGCTTCTCTTGAAACAGCTACAATTTTTACAGAACCCTCTTGAATTTCAGGGACTTCATTTTCAAATAAATATACAACTAGACCAGCATTTGCCCTGCTTACGAAAAGTTGTGGTCCTTTTCTTGCTATTTCGCTCACTTCCTTAAGAAAAACTTTAAAAGTTGCATTTGCTCTGTAATTATCATTTGGCAATTGATCTCTTTTTGGTAATTCAGCTTCAACTTCTGGTCTTCCAATTCCTGAACTCACAGCCATAATGACTGATTGTCTTTCAAATCGTATTACTCTTGCGGTAAGAACAGGATCTTCTAAATCAGCAAATTCCTCTTGAATCATTTTTCTTTGTTGATCTCTGAGCTTTTGAGCTAGAACTTGCTTTGTTGTGGATGCTGCCATTCGACCAAAGTCTTCCTTCTCAGGAGTAACATCTAAAACTACTGTATCCCCAATTTGAGCATCATCAGCGACTTGTTGAACTTCTAGTAGAGATATCTGATGATCCTCACTTTCAACTTCCTCAACAATTATTTTGCTTGCTAAAACTCTATATCCTTCATCATCAAGATCAAGACCAACATCAAAATTACTAAAATATTCTTCATCAAAAGGATCTTCTTTGATACCTATGTAAAAAGTGCGTCTATACTTTTCATAACCTTTTAATAAAGCTTCACGTAGTGCAGCTTCGACAACTTGAGGAGGTAATTTTTTTTCCTCACTTATGTCATCAATAAGATTGTTTAAACCTGGGAGAAGAACTAAAGCCATCTAGGATGGGTAAGATAAATAACAATTTAAGATAAATTAGTCCTCTATTGTAGCAAGACTAACCTTCAATACTTTATTAAAAGG
This sequence comes from uncultured Prochlorococcus sp., assembly GCA_964397895.1. GTDB lineage: Bacteria > Cyanobacteriota > Cyanobacteriia > PCC-6307 > Cyanobiaceae > Prochlorococcus_A. The sequence continues at coordinate 8,311 of CAYNKY010000019.1, read as the reverse complement.
AATTTTTTGTATTTTACCTTTTACGTTAATGGCTAAATAATCCTCAGATTTTTCATAAAGCAAACCATTCAAATTTTGAATATTTGAATCATTTTGATTTAATTCAACCTTAACTGGAAAACCTTTAAAAGTTTTGAAATCTCTATTACAGGTTAATTCATCACTGACTCCTTGACTACTAATTTCTACAATATATCTACAATTTAAAAGCTTAGAATTATCAATTGCATTCAAAACAGGTTCATTAAAACCAGCACAATCATCAATTGTAATGTCACTATAATCATCTTTTTTGATAAAAATTTGAATAGTGAGTGGGTTCTTGTTTGTTAGCATACTTAAACCACATAATTCATATTTAAAAGTTCTTGCCAATTGCTGAATAAGTACTTCTAGATCTTGTTTAAGCTTATTTTCCAAACTTTAATAGAGTTTTTTCTTGATTTATCAAACATTAACATAAATTACATAGCTAATAAAATGTGGTTTTTAAATGATTTAAAGAAAAAATATTATTATTTTCTTTTTAAATTTAAAAATTTTTCTCTATCATTTAAATAAGAAATTTAATAGTCTTAAAAGCTGTTTATGAAATTTATAAAATTTTTATCTCTAGCTATTTTGTTGATTTTTAATCTATTTCCTGTGCAAAGAGTTGCCTCATTAGATTCTCTAGAAACTCATAATTTTGTTTCTGAAGCTGTTAAGAATGTTGGTCCAGCAGTTGTGAGGATTGATACTGAAAGGTCAGTGGAAAGACAACAATTTGATCCTACTTTGTTAGATCCTCTTTTAAGAGACTTATTAGGTGAGCCAGGGATGCTTCCTGATAGAGAGAGAGGACAAGGATCAGGAGTTATTATTGACAAAAATGGTTTGGTTCTAACAAATGCACATGTCGTTGAGAGGGTTGATGATGTTTCAATTACTTTGGCTGATGGTACAAATTGCGAGGGTCAAGTTTTAGGAAGCGATACAATTACAGATTTAGCTCTCGTGCAAATGAATATTACAAATAATTCAAAATTTGCTCCCTTAGGAGATTCTGAAAAACTAGAAGTGGGAGACTGGGCAATAGCACTTGGTACGCCATATGGACTTGAAAAGACTGTTACTTTAGGAATTGTAAGTAGCCTTCATCGAGATATAAATAGCCTAGGGTTCTCAGACAAAAGATTAGATTTGATTCAAACAGATGCAGCAATTAATCCAGGTAATTCCGGGGGACCGTTAGTTAATTCTAGAGGGGAAGTAATTGGTATTAATACCCTTGTTAGAAGTGGTCCTGGAGCTGGATTAGGATTTGCAATCCCAATAAATTTAGCGAGAAGTGTTTCAGATCAGCTTTTAAAGAATGGTGAGGTTATTCATCCTTATCTTGGAGTTCAGCTTATATCATTAAATGAAAAGATAGCTAAAGAATATAATAGTGATCCTAATTCCTTAGTTCAATTGCCTGAGAGATCTGGCGCCTTAATACAATCAGTTGTTCCTAATAGTCCAGCAGAAAAAGCTGGTTTAAAGCGTGGAGACTTAGTGATTGCAGCCGAGGATGTATTAATTAAAGAACCAAAAGCATTATTAGATGAAGTTGAAAAAGCAAAAATAGGAAAAATATTTCTTTTGCGCGTACTTAGAAATAATAGAGAAATTAGCGTCAATATTAAACCTGAACCACTTCCAGGTTTGACATAAATCACTTCCTGAAATTAAATATTCCTATAGTAAAAATTTCATAACATCTTGGATTTACAAAATCAAATGAAAATTGCTGTTGCTGAAGCAGCAGTCAATGAGATCTCGAACGATATGATTGTAGGGTTAGGGTCAGGCTCAACTGCCGCATTAATGATCAAGAGCTTATCTCAAAAAATTAAATCTGGACAACTAAAAAATATTGTAGGTGTCCCAACATCTTTCCAGTCAGAGGTTCTTGCTTTAGAATTAGGAATTAATTTAATTGATTTGGCTTCAGTTAGGGAAATAGATTTAGCAATAGATGGAGCAGATGAAGTAAATCCTGAATATCAACTTATCAAAGGTGGAGGAGCTTGTCATGTTAGAGAAAAATTAGTCGCAGTAAAGGCAAATAGATTATTAATAGTTGTTGACCAAACAAAATTAGTTACCACTTTAAATGAAAAATTTCCTTTACCTGTGGAAGTTTTACCTCAAGCTTGGAAGCAAGTTGAAGAAATAATCCAAAAAATGAATGCTAAAACCTCCTTAAGGATGGCTGAAAGAAAAGCTGGCCCAGTTGTAACTGATCAAGGGAATTTAATTTTAGATGTACTTTTTAGTGGTGGAATTAAAAATGCAAAAAGAATTGAAGCAGATTTAAATAATATTCCTGGAGTTCTTGAGAATGGTTTATTTATAGATTTAACTCATCAAGTTCTTGTTGGAAAGATAGAAAATAATCTACCAAAAGTTTATACTCTCGAAAAAAAGGTTAACTCTTAAATCTTACTTTTACTGAATCAGCATGACTATAAAGTCCCTCACTTTTTGCAAGATTGATAATATCGGCACTATTTTTCTTAAGGCTTTGCTTATTAAATTCAATTATTGATGAATTTTTCATAAATGTTTCTACACCTAAAGCACCACTAAATCTCGCATTTCCTGAGGTAGGTAAGGTATGATTTGGACCTGCAATGTAGTCTCCAACCGCTTCTGGTGTCCATTCTCCTAAGAAAATTGCTCCTGCATTTTCTATCTTTTCTGAAATTTGTTTTGGATTATTCGTAATAATCTCAAGATGCTCAGGAGCAAATTCATTGCTCAAATCAATGCAGTCTTCAATTCGATCGCAAACCCCTATTAATCCCCAATCAATAATAGATTTTTTGCAAATTTCTTTTCTAGGATGGTTATCTAATTTTTTATGTATTTGATTAGCAACTTCTTTTGCTAAAAGATCGTCCGTTGTCAAGAGTATTGCTGAGGCGAAAGGATCATGCTCCGCTTGAGCTAGTAGATCACTCGCTAATTGAAAACTTTTAGCATTGTTATCAGCAATTATTAGTATCTCACTCGGACCAGCAAGAGAATCTATCCCTGTTGAACCAAATATTAATTTTTTGGCAGTTGTTACAAAAATATTACCGGGACCTGTAATAACATCTACTTTCTTAATTGAATTTGTTCCATATGCTAAAGCTCCAATTGCTTGAGCACCACCAACCTTGAAAATTTTTTCAACTCCAGTAATAAAAGCAGCAGCTAAAACAGTTTTATTGATTTTTCCATTGGAGCTAGCAGGGGAAACCATATAAATTTCTTTTACCCCAGCAACTTTCGCTGGGATTGCATTCATTAAAACGGTACTAGGATATGCTGCCCTACCTCCTGGAATATAAAGACCAGCTCTTTTAACAGGTGACCATTTCCGTTGTACGCATTCCCCATAAACTCCCTCAAGTGAGAATGATTGAGGTACTTGCTTTAGATGGAAAGTTTCAATTTTATTCTTAGCATTTTTGAGCGCTGATTTTAGACTTTGATCAGTTTCTTCCCAAGCCTCTAGGATCTCGTCTTCTTTAACTTCAAGAGGGTTAGGATTAAAACCATCAAATTTTAGCGTATATTTTCTTAAAGCTTCATCACCTTCTTTTTTTATATCCTCAAGAATAGTTTTGACAGTTGAATTAATAGAATCGTTATTGTCAAGATTAGTTCTATTAGCAATTCTGATTAGTTCACTAAAAATTTTATTTTTGTTATGAATGATTTTCATTTTATTTAAAAATTACAAGTCTTTTAGAAATGTTATTGGAAATAAAAAATATAATTGATTACAAGTCTAATCTTTTGTTATAGTAATTTAACATAAATTTAAGCTATTAAAGTGGCAAATAACAAATCAGCAAAAAAAAGAATTCTTATAGCAGAAAGAAATCGTCAAGCAAACAAATTTTACAAATCAACAGTAAGAACACTTATTAAAAAGACATTAATTAGCTGTCAAAACTATAAAACTAATCCTAATGAAGAAAATAAAGATTTGGTTAATTCAAGTTTAAATGATGCATTTAGCATCATTGATAAAGCAGTCAAGAAAAATGTACTTCATAAAAATAATGGTGCTAATAAGAAGTCAAGAATTAATAATGTGGTTAAATTGGCTCTAAAAAATTAGTATTTAATTTTTAAATTTATGGATGATGTCTTCTTAATAGATTCCCATTGCCATTTAATTTTTGAAAGCTTTAAGGATGACCTTGAAGAAGTTGCACAAAGATGGAGAGATAAAGGAGTTAAGAAATTAATACATGCATGTGTGGAATTAAGTGAAATACCAAAAATAAAAAAAATAGCTAATGAATATTCTGAGATTTACTATTCTGTTGGTCTACATCCTTTGGATGCAGAGAAGTGGGACTTTAATTCTCAATCTACTTTAAAGAGAGCAATTCTTGATGATAATAGAATTGTCGCAATAGGAGAAATTGGTCTGGATTTATTCAAATCAAAAAACATAAAAACACAAATTGCTGCCCTTATTCCTCAATTGGAAATCGCAGTTGAATGTAATCTGCCTGTCATTATTCATTGTAGAAATGCTGCTTCCGAAATGATCAATATATTTAAAGATTTAAATTCAAGAAATATTTGTCCCAGGGGCGTTATGCATTGCTGGAGTGGCACACCACGTGAAATGAAGGAATTTTTAGATTTAGGTTTCTACATAAGTTTTAGCGGTATTGTGACTTTCCCTAAAGCATTGGAAACTCATAACTGTGCAAAAATAGTCCCTAATGATAAATATCTTATTGAGACTGATTCACCTTTTTTAGCTCCAGTTCCATTTCGTGGGAAGAGAAATGAACCCTCTTTTGTAGAAAGTGTGGCTCTTTCATTAGCTTCAATAAGATCCTCTGAATTTGAAACTATTGCGATAGAATCATCACGAAATGCTGAAAAATTATTTAATTTTGAAATGGTTAATTGATACATTATCTGTTAGGATGAAAAATTACTGGCAAATTTATTTAGTTCCTTGTTTAATGAGCAACTAACATTTTCTTATAATTATCTTAATTAATTATTTAATTCAGCTAAAATTATTTAAATTAATTTACTGTAAATAATTGTTAATTTGAGTATTTTAAAAGAAAATAAGAAATTTACCAGGTAAAATCTTAAAAAAACCCGGATTTTTATTGGATGAGCAGTAGCGCTTTACAAGTAGCTAAAACGGTTACTTATCTACCTGATTTAGTAGAGGTACAAAGAGCAAGTTTTAAGTGGTTTTTGGAGAAAGGATTAATTGAAGAACTCCAAAATTTCTCACCAATTACTGATTATACTGGCAAATTAGAGCTGCATTTTATCGGTGAAGAATACAGACTTAAACGTCCAAGACATGATGTTGAGGAAGCAAAAAGAAGAGATGCGACTTTCGCCTCTCAAATGTATGTCACTTGTAGATTAATAAATAAAGAAACAGGTGAAATTAAGGAACAGGAAGTTTTTATTGGTGAGTTACCATTAATGACTGAAAGAGGTACTTTCATTATTAATGGTGCAGAAAGAGTTATCGTTAACCAAATTGTGAGAAGTCCAGGTGTTTATTTTAAAGATGAACAGGATAAAAATGGTAGACGAACTTATAACGCTAGCGTCATTCCAAATAGAGGTGCTTGGCTAAAATTTGAAACTGATAAAAATAATCTTCTTTATGTAAGAGTAGATAAAACAAGAAAAATCAATGCACATGTTCTAATGAGGGCAATGGGATTGTCAGATAATGACGTAATAGATAAATTAAGACATCCCGAGTTTTATAAAGCTTCAATTGACTCTGCTAATGAGGAGGGTATAACCTCTGAAGATCAAGCATTACTTGAACTTTATAAAAAATTAAGACCTGGAGAACCTCCTTCTGTGTCTGGAGGCCAGCAGTTATTACACAGTCGTTTCTTTGATCCTAAGAGGTACGATTTAGGAAGAGTTGGTAGATATAAGATTAATAAGAAGCTGAGACTTACAGTTCCAGATAATATTAGAACTCTTACCCATGAGGATGTTCTTTCTACTATAGATTATCTAATAAATTTAGAGTTAGATATTGGAGGTGCAAGTCTTGATGATATAGATCATTTAGGTAATAGAAGAGTAAGATCGGTTGGAGAATTACTACAAAATCAAGTAAGAGTTGGACTCAATAGATTAGAGAGAATTATTAAAGAGAGAATGACGGTTGGAGAAACCGACTCCTTAACTCCTGCTCAATTAGTTAATCCTAAGCCATTAGTTGCTGCTATTAAGGAATTCTTTGGATCAAGTCAACTTAGTCAATTTATGGATCAAACTAATCCATTAGCAGAATTAACACATAAAAGGAGAATTTCTGCTCTTGGTCCAGGTGGACTTACTCGCGAAAGAGCTGGTTTTGCTGTAAGAGATATACATCCTTCCCATTACGGTAGACTTTGCCCAATTGAAACACCTGAGGGACCCAATGCGGGATTAATAAATTCCTTAGCTACTCATGCAAGGGTTAATGAATATGGCTTTATTGAAACGCCATTTTGGAAAGTAGAAAAAGGAAGGGTTATAAAAACTGGTGATCCAATTTACCTTTCTGCTGATTTAGAAGATGAATGTAGAGTAGCTCCAGGTGACGTGGCAACAGATGATAAAGGTTTAATCCTTGCTGATCTAATTCCAGTTAGATATAGGCAGGATTTTGAGAAGGTACCTCCTTTACAAGTTGATTATGTTCAACTCTCCCCTGTGCAAGTTATTTCTGTGGCAACATCCCTGATTCCTTTTCTGGAACATGATGATGCTAATAGGGCACTTATGGGATCAAATATGCAGAGGCAGGCAGTTCCTCTTCTGAGACCAGAAAGGCCTCTAGTTGGTACTGGCTTGGAATCTCAAGTTGCCAGAGATTCAGGAATGGTTCCTATCACCAAGGTAAATGGGACTGTGGTTTATGTTGATGCCAATGAAATTATAGTTCAAGATGATGAAGGCATTGAACATGTTCATTATTTACAAAAATATCAAAGATCTAATCAAGACACATGCTTAAATCAAAGACCTATTGTTAAGAATGGGGATAATGTCATATCTGGACAAGTTTTAGCTGATGGTTCTGCCTGCGAAGGAGGCGAAATTGCATTAGGTCAAAATGTATTAATTGCTTACATGCCGTGGGAGGGTTACAACTATGAAGATGCAATACTTGTTAGTGAAAGATTAGTTACGGATGATCTTTATACATCAGTCCATATTGAAAAATACGAAATTGAGGCTAGACAAACTAAATTAGGTCCAGAGGAAATTACTAGAGAAATTCCTAATGTATCTGAGGATAGTTTAAGTAACCTTGATGAAATGGGTATTATTAGAATCGGAGCTTTCGTTGAAAGCGGGGATATTCTAGTGGGTAAAGTAACTCCAAAAGGAGAATCTGATCAACCTCCCGAAGAAAAGCTTTTGAGAGCTATTTTTGGTGAGAAAGCAAGAGATGTTAGAGATAATTCTTTACGAGTTCCAAATACAGAAAGGGGAAGAGTTGTTGATGTAAGAATATATACCAGAGAACAAGGAGATGAATTGCCTCCTGGAGCTAATATGGTTGTTAGAGTATATGTTGCACAAAGACGTAAAATTCAGGTTGGAGATAAAATGGCCGGAAGGCATGGTAATAAAGGGATTATTAGTAGAATACTTCCTAGAGAAGATATGCCATATTTGCCAGATGGTACTCCAGTTGATATTGTTTTAAATCCTTTGGGTGTTCCCAGTCGAATGAACGTTGGACAAGTTTTTGAACTTTTAATGGGCTGGGCTGCCTCAAATTTAAATTGTAGGGTTAAAGTTGTACCATTTGATGAAATGTATGGGCCAGAGAAATCTCACCAGACGGTGCAAGCATTTCTTGAGGAGGCTTCTAGTCAGAAAGGTAAAGATTGGGTTTATAACCCAAAGGATCCTGGTAAACTTCTTCTGATTGACGGAAGAACAGGGGAACCATTTGATCAACCTGTTGCAGTCGGATATTCACATTTTCTTAAACTTGTTCACCTTGTGGATGACAAAATTCATGCCAGATCTACTGGGCCTTATTCTCTTGTAACTCAACAACCTCTTGGCGGTAAAGCACAACAAGGGGGGCAACGTCTTGGGGAAATGGAAGTGTGGGCCTTAGAAGCATATGGAGCAGCATATACGCTGCAGGAATTATTGACAGTTAAATCTGATGATATGCAAGGAAGAAATGAAGCTCTTAATGCAATAGTTAAGGGGAAACCAATACCTAGGCCTGGTACTCCTGAATCATTCAAAGTTTTAA
>CAYNKY010000018.1:0-21027 GCA_964397895.1 uncultured Prochlorococcus sp. | reverse complement strand
CTTTGAAGAGTGGTATAACGAAGATTCGTATTGATTTTTGGCAGTAATGTTGGATCTTCTCCTAAATAATTTAGATTAAATAAATCTACCCATTTTGGATGAAAGGGCCAAACTTGATGTTCACCAGTTTTAGTTGTGGGCAAAACCCTTATTATTTTATCTCCATTATCTTTCAAAGAGCTAAGATCACAAAAAAATACTTCATGATTTCTTAGTCCATATGTAGCCATTAGTCCAAAAACGAATTGCCAAGATTTATTTGGAATTTTCTCCCAAAGATCCTCAATTTGTTTATCTTCAGGTAAATTTCGGTAGCTTGCTTTTTTTAATCCATAACCTTTAGACATTACTTTCCATTCAGGGGGAAGTTGATGTTCAATGAAGTTTGCAAATATACTTAAGGTTGTTCCGCATTGTTTTCTACTTCTGCTCGCTTCTTTGTAACTTTGAAGAGTTTCAAAAAAAATATCATCTAAGTGTTTATTCTTTTTTGAATAATAAGTAGAAATCAATCTTTTAAAATAAGGTTTATATGAACTGTTCCATGTGGTTATCCTCGAACTTTGAAGATATTTATTTTGAAAATTATCAAAAAAATCTTTTTCAAATTGATCTATTTTTTCTAAAAAGTTTTTACTGGTTCTTTTATCATCCACTTGTGTCTTACACATCCAGTTTTCCCAACTAAATTGGTTTAATTCAATTTGTAGGTCAATGAGCTGTAATTTCTTTTTAGCTTCTTCAAGTCCTTCAGTATCAGCATTTAATCCTAATGAAATTCTTTGAATCTTTAATGTATTCTTATCTTTCTTTGATGGAAGAGATCCTCTTAAATTTAATTTACTTCCTCTCTTCTCAATTTTTAATTTGCTACCTTTAGTTGCAAAATTATCATTGATAATACTAATTTCGTGAATTATATTCATTTACTTATATAATTATTTTAATAATGACGTTCTTAATGTCTTTTTTCAATCTCCATATCAATTAAATGGAAAGAATTGGGATTCTATTAATGAATCTAGGAGGACCTGAACGTATCAAGGATGTAGGACCATTTTTATATAATTTATTTTCAGATCCTGAAATAATCAGATTACCAATACCCTTCTTTCAAAAGCCATTGGCTTGGCTTATCAGTACGTTAAGGAGTACAAAATCTCAAGAAGCATATTTATCAATTGGAGGTGGATCCCCTTTAAGGCGCATTACTGAACAACAGGCAAGGGAATTGCAAAGCAAGCTCAGAGAGAAAGGGCTAAATGCAACAACTTACATAGCTATGAGATATTGGCATCCTTTTACAGAATCAGCTATTGCTGATATGAAAGCAGATGGAATACAGCAAGTGGTTGTTCTCCCTCTGTATCCTCATTTTTCTATAAGTACGAGTGGTTCAAGTTTTAGGGAACTAAAAAAATTGCGTGATTGTGACTCAGAATTTAAAAAAATACCAATTAGATGTATTAGAAGTTGGTTCACTCAAGCTGGTTATATCCAATCAATGGTTGAATTGATTTCTGAACAGATCTTGCTATGTAACTCTCCTACCAATGCACATGTTTTTTTTACTGCTCATGGAGTTCCTAAAAGTTATGTTGAAGAGGCTGGAGATCCATATAAGAAACAAATTGAAGATTGTGCCTTATTAATTGTTCAAGAGCTGCAAAAATATCTTAATTTCACGAATCCTTATACTCTTTCATATCAAAGTAGGGTTGGACCTGAGGAATGGTTAAAGCCTTATACAGAAGAAGTTCTTGAAAATCTTGGGCAATCAAAAATAGAAGAATTAGTAGTTGTTCCAATAAGTTTTGTTGGAGAGCATATAGAGACCCTTCAAGAAATTGATATAGAATATAAAGAGATAGCAGAAAATGCAGGAATAAAGAATTTTAGAAGAGTTAAGGCTTTAAATACATATCCGACTTTTATAAATGGTTTAAGTGATCTTGTTATTTCATGCTTAGATGAACCAATAGTAAGCTTGGATCAAGCTTCAGAACTCCCATCAAAAATAAAGCTTTATCCTCAAGAGAAGTGGCAGTGGGGTTGGAATAATAGCTCAGAAGTATGGAATGGAAGAGTTGCGATGATTGTTTTTTTAATACTTCTAGTAGAAATAATTGTAGGTGTTGGACCTTTACACAAATTAGGTATTTTGTAGATCTAGAATGGTTATGCTCCAATTAAAAGATTTCTTGACATTTAGGTTTATAAATTCGGCAAAAATTTATAAATAAGCTTACTATTTATATATAAATTGTTAAACAACAGTGACGCTTGTTTCCGCTTCTTTGCAAAAAGGTAATTCAGAGAATGAAAACCCAAATTGGATAACTGGTGCTGAAGCACTTATGGACTCATTAAGATTACACGGAGTCAAAGTTATTTTTGGTTATCCAGGTGGTGCAATATTACCTATTTATGACGCTGTACATAAAGCAGAAAAAGAAGGTTGGTTAAAACATTTTATGGTTAGACATGAACAAGGAGGATCTCATGCTGCTGACGGTTATGCTAGAGCTACAGGTCAAGTAGGTGTTTGTTTTGGGACCTCGGGCCCTGGAGCAACAAATTTAGTTACGGGCATAGCAACAGCACAAATGGATTCCGTTCCTTTAGTTGTTGTCACGGGACAAGTTCCAAGACCTGCTATTGGAACCGATGCTTTTCAAGAAACAGATATCTTTGGAATTACACTACCGATTGTTAAACATTCTTGGGTTATTAGAGATCCTTCAGATATAGCTAAGGTTGTCTCAGAGGCATTTTTTATTGCTTCTTCTGGTCGTCCAGGCCCAGTTTTAATTGATATTCCAAAAGATGTTGGGCAAGAATTTTTTAATTATAAAAGTGTTTCACCTGGTGAGATAATTCCAAAGGGTTTCAAACGAATTGGAGAAATTAATGAAGATGATGTCCTCAATGCAATAAGCTTAATTGAAAAATCCAATAAACCACTTCTTTATGTTGGAGGAGGAGCTATTGCTTCAGGAGCTCATGCAGAATTAGAAGTCTTATCAAGTAATTACCAAATTCCAGTCACAACAACTTTAATGGGGAAGGGTGCATTTGATGAGAAGAATAAATTATCTGTTGGGATGCTGGGGATGCACGGCACAGCTTATGCTAACTTTGCTGTCACGGAATGTGATTTACTTATCGCTGTTGGAGCTAGATTTGATGATAGGGTAACAGGAAAATTAGATACTTTTGCTCCTAATGCAAAAGTAATTCATATTGATATTGATCCTGCCGAAGTCAATAAAAATCGTCGTGTTGATGTTGCTATAGTTTCAGATGTTTCTAAGGCTTTATCTCAAATAAATAAAAAATTTCAGAAATCAACTTTCCCCAATACTAAAAATTGGTTAGAAAAAATTAAAAATTGGAAAATCAAACATCCCTTGTTAATACCACCAAAACAAGGAGAAATTTATCCACAAGAAGTATTGATAAAAGTAAGGGAATATTCTCCAGATGCATACATAACAACAGATGTAGGTCAACATCAAATGTGGGCTGCACAATATCTTAGAAATAGTCCTAGAAAATGGATAAGTAGTGCTGGATTGGGTACTATGGGATTTGGTTTACCAGCTGCCATGGGTGTAAAGGCAGCTTTCCCTAATTCAGAAGTTATTTGCATCGCGGGAGATGCAAGTATCTTAATGAATATACAGGAATTAGGAACACTAGCTCAGTATGGATTAAATGTAAAAATTGTAATTGTAAATAATCGATGGCAAGGAATGGTTAGGCAATGGCAAGAGAGCTTTTATGATGAAAGATATTCTGCTTCAGATATGAGTAATGGGGAACCAGATTTTATCAAACTTGCAGAATCATTTGGAGTTAAGGGCTTTTTAATTACTGAAAGAGAACAATTAGATAGTGATTTTAAATATGCTTTAGATTCTAATGGACCTGTACTCATAAACGTTCGAGTAAAAAGGGGTGAAAATTGCTATCCGATGGTTCCCCCTGGGAAGAGTAATGCTCAAATGGTTGGATATGTTAATTTTGAAAATAAATCTTAAGTAAAGTTGGAAAAAATTTCATAATATTCAAAAGGTTTTAAATTATGTATTCAATTCTTTCGGGAGTAATTATTTTTGTGCTAGTAATTATTCCAATTATCTTTAATCCAGTTAATGTGAATTCTGCAGAAATACTTCTAGTCAAAGACTCAAATACTGTTTTACTGGGCGATCAGAATAGAAATCTAACAATTAATTTATCTTGTAGTCGGGTAGATGAAAAAAATGAATTTTTAGCAATAGATCTACTTCGGAAAAATTTCCCGAGAGGAACCAAGGTTAAGATCAAGCCTTTAGGGTCAAAAGATAATAAATTTTTGGCACAAATATATAAAATTAAAGATGGTCTTGAAATGACAGATTTATTAATTTCTAATCAACTATCAGAGAATATTTGTAAAAGTTAAAAATTAAGAACAAATAACACTCCATTGTCTATTTTTTGTCTTTGATCTTTTCCAAGAGTGAAATTCTTCATGGAATTCATAAGTGCATTTACTTGATATATCGATATTGTGAGGAGGAATATCCTCATTAACTAATTGAAAATAAGCATATTTCCTTAAATCTAGAGGAATAAATTCTTGATTATTTTTTATTTTTAATTGATTCTTCTCACTTGTAATTATTGGGTCAGGGAAATTGCTTACTTTTGCTTTGTAGTGAAATTCAAGAAAACTTTTTGAATCAAATATGTAATTATATTTTGATATTGAAGGGCCTATTGCTACAAGTAAGTTTTTTCTATTTAATCCTAATTTACTAAGTCTATTAATTGATTTTTTTATTATTTTAATCTCTAAACCTAATCTCCCGCAATGTAAAGATGCAACTCTTTTACTCAACTTGTCTGCCATCAAAATTGGCATGCAATCAGCAGTATAAATCCATAAATTTTGCCCAGATCTATCGCAAATTAGACCATCCGCGTTTATATTTTTTTTTATAGATTCTGATCCAAGAGAAATTCTATTGCTATGAATTTGATTAATAAAGCAATTATGATTGTTAATACTTTTGAGATTTTTGATTAAAAATTTATGATCAATTCTTGAACTTCCTTTAGTAAAAAAAGCATGAATAAAGTTAAATTTATTTAAAACTGGCGATGTTAGATATTTTAATTTTTTATCTTTTAAATAGATAAAATTTTCTTGAAAATCAATTTTGGAATTATCAAAATCTTTACTAGTTAAATAAGTCAATATCCTTTAAAATCCAAAAACCATCAAACTTTTCAACAAAAGGAGTTGACTGTATTGAAATAAATTGATAGCCAAGGGAAAATTTTTTTGATCTGATAAACTTTCTTTGTAATTCTTCAGCTTCATTTTGCTGCAAATCAGTTACTAACCATCTATCGTCTTCAAGAGCCTCAAGTATTAACCTGTTTTTATCAATTAAAAGTTTAACTGGCTCAAGACTACTAAACCAAGCAGCTAAAGCAGTAGATCTATTTTCACTAAATAATCTCAACCCTGGAATAAGACTATTATTTTCTAAAGAGTTTTCAATTGGAAAGATATCACCAAATTCGATGGGCCAACTTCTAGAAGTTTTTAATTCTCCAACAGTTATTTCAGAAAAGGTTAAAGCTTCACCTCTTACTGCTTCGGGTAATGGCTTTGGATCATTGGCAATTTGTGAAGTAAAGCTGGGAGCTAAAACTCCTTTTACATAACCATTTTCTTTTGGATAAATATCACTCTCAAGAAAGTCAATCCTTTCAAATAATGAATATGTCCTTCTGCTTACTAAAGGTTCAAGATTTAGGTTTTCAAGGGATTTCTTTATTATTGATTTCATAGAAGATCTCCAAAATCTAACTTTCTCCGGTTTTCCCCAACCATTATTCTCTGCATCAATAAGAGCCTCTTCAAGAGCACTTGTCAGCCAAATAGAATTAACATTGCTAGCGGGACAAATTTTATTCCAATGAAAAATGTCAGGCGAATTAAAATTTTTGGTTGATGAAATTATTAATTCCCATCTTTTTTTTCCACTTTCTTCAATAATTGGTCTTGAATAAAAATCTAATTCCCAATCAGATATTTTTAAATTTGATAGTGACTTTTTGTTGTTAGGAACCATATTTCAAGTTATGTCTTTATTAAAAAGTGTTTGCACTTTTCGAGCTCTTTCATCGGATTCTTCAATAATTTTCCCCTTATCAACAAGAATTTCTCCAGGGGAACTTTCTAAAAGAGCTGTATTAAGTCCTATTCGGCCTTTCTCAAGATTAATTTCAGTAACTATGGCATGCACTATTTCTCCTTCCATGAAGATTTCTCTAAGATCTCTAATACTTCCATTTGTTATTGATGATTGGTGAAGGAGGCCACTTATCCCTCCCAAATCAATAAAAAAACCATAGGGTTTTATTGCTAAAACTTTACCTTTAATAAGTTGACCCAGTTTCAATTTTTCGACTTTGGAAATTATTGTGGCCTTTTTCTCAGAAAGAACTAATTTTCTTGTATCAGGATTCACTTCAATAAAAGCTACTTTTATAGTTTTATTAACAAGGGATTGATAGTTTAAACCTTCCTCAAGTTGCGATCTTGGAATGAAACCTCTCAAGCCTTCAATATCACAAGTTAATCCGCCCCTATTAAATCCATTTATTAGCACATTTACTAAAGCACCAGTTTTTGCAATATTACTAACATTTTCCCAACTTTTTCTTAAGATTAATGCCCTTGCACTTACCGTGACCATTCCATCGGCATTTTGTTCTTTAATAACCAATACCTCTATTTCCATCCCAATAGGAAATCTTTCTTTAAAGTTTGTTATTACTCCTAAGCAGGATTCTTTTTTTGGCATGTATCCAGGAGCTTTGCCTCCAATATCTACATATAAGCCATCACTTTCTAAAGCTATAATTTTCCCTTTAATTGTCTCACCAGCTAAACCTATCGGTTCATTTTCATTTAAGGCTGCTAAAAATGCATCTTCATCAAAGTCAAAATCATCTACTGTCCTTTCAAAAATATTTGCATTCGTTTTTTCTTTAGCTAAAGGTTTCTCTAAGTAAGACAAATGTTTATCATCAATAAATTCTCCTATATTCGTACTTGATTTATTTGAATTGATACTCTCTATTGATTTTGCGGTCTTTAATTCATTCTCAGTTTCTTTTTCAACAATTGGAGGAAAAGTTTCTTTTTCCTTATTTTTGTCTATCAGTGAATCCTTCTTATTAAGTTGAAGCAACTGTAAAGGCTTCTTCAGTTCTTTTTTGTTACTCTTATCCTCAAAATTTTTTGAGGATTTGTTATCACTTAATCCCTTCATAGGTAAAATGAAACTAACTAAATATTTATTATTCTAAAGGTAAATCCTAGGAAATCTAAATAATGAACTTTAAATCAATACCAAATGAATACGAATATTTATCTTGGCCAGAAATAAAAAATATTGCTGAAAAGAAGAGATCAACAATTATTTGGCCTTTTGGAGCAGTTGAACAACATGGTCCTCATCTCCCTTTGGCTACTGATAGTATTTTTGTAGATGAAATTTTAAATGAGGTCTTAAAGTTAATTCCAAAGGAGATACCACTTAAAAGAATTCCTACTCAATGTATTGGTTTTTCTCCAGAACATTTAAGTTTTGAAGGTACTTTATCGCTTTCTTCAGATTTAATAACATCAATGATTGTGGAAGTAGGTAAACAACTATCTATGATGGGTTTTAAGAGATTAATTTTATTAAATGGGCATGGAGGACAAATCTCTCTTCTTCAAACATCTGCCAGAGAACTCAGGAAAATTTCTCCAGAATTGAATGTTTTCCCTTGTTTTATTTGGAGTGGTGTCGATGGTTTATTAGAATTATTACCGCAAAGTGAAATTGAAAATGGTTTACATGCTTCTCTAGCTGAAACTAGTTTGATGATGGCTATTAGACCTGATTTAGTTGGGGATGAAAGACCTTGTGAGGATATTTCACAAAATATTCCTGCTGGTTGGAGCCTTGAGGGAGATTCTCCAACAACCTGGATTACTAAAGATTTGAGTAATTCAGGCGTAATTGGTGATAGTAGAGGCTCAAATGAAAAGTTAGGTGAAGATTTAAAAAAATTGCTAATTGATCATTGGTATAATATGTTTCTAAGTTTGATGTCTTCTGATTGGCCAAATAACTAATTTTATAGAATTTTTATTGTGCGTTTAACGAAGTGGTTTAACATTTGAAACTATTTTCATGATATATATATATTTTTATTATAATTGTGTAAACTCATTGCATAATGAATTAAAGCTTTAACTGTCATGCAAACTCTTGAATCAAATAAAAACGCTCAATTAAACGTTTCTTCAGAAGAAAATTCTGTAGAATTACCTGACTTTACTACCGAAGCTTACAAGGATGCCTACAGTAGAATCAATGCAATTGTAATTGAAGGAGAGCAAGAAGCTTATGATAATTACATTTCCATTGCCACTTTACTTCCAAAAGATTCTGAAGAATTAACAAAATTGGCAAAAATGGAATTGAAGCATAAAAGAGGATTCACAGCATGTGGCAAAAATCTTGGAGTAGAAGCTGATATGGTTTTTGCGAAAGAATTTTTCTCAAAGCTACATGGAAATTTTCAAACTGCTTTAGAAAATGAAAACTTGACAACATGTTTATTAATTCAAGCAATTTTAATAGAAGCTTTTGCAATTTCTGCTTATCATGTATATATAAGAGTTGCTGATCCATTTGCAAAAAAAATAACTCAAGGTGTCGTAAATGATGAATATTTACATTTAAACTATGGTGAGAAATGGCTAAAAGAAAATTTACATACATGCAAAAATGAGTTGATTGCAGCGAATAAGGCAAATTTACCTTTAATTAAAAAAATGTTAGATCAAGTTGCAGAAGATGCAGCAATTTTATCTATGGATAAGGAAGAGTTAATGGAAGAGTTTATGATCGCTTACCAAGATGCTCTATTGGAGATGGGTTTAGATAATAGAGAAATTGCAAGAATGGCTATGGCCGCGATAGTTTAGTGCTTTCCTGATTTTTAATATTTTGTTTTCTAATAAAACCTTTTGCCTTCTGTGCTATTGTTTTTACCTGTAAGCAATATTTCTTAAAAAGTCTCGAATGTTTGGGCTAATTGGTCACTCCACAAGTTTTAAAGATGCAAAAAGAAAAGCTTCAATTTTAGGCTTTGATCACATTGCAGATGGGGATTTAGATGTTTGGTGTATGGCACCACCTCAACTCGTAGAAAATGTTGAAGTAAAAAGTGCAGTAGGAATTTCTATTGAAGGTTCTTATATTGACTCTTGTTTTGTACCTGAAATGCTTTCAAGATTTAAAACCGCAAGAAGAAAAGTCCTAAATGCAATGGAATTGGCACAAAAAAAAGGAATCAATATAACTGCATTAGGAGGATTTACTTCAATTATATTTGAAAACTTTAATCTTCTTCAGCATAAGCAAATAAGAACTACCTCTTTGGAATGGGAAAGATTTACTACTGGTAATACTCACACTGCATGGGTAATTTGTAGACAACTTGAATTAAATGCTTCGCGAGTTGGAATTGATACTAAAAAAGCTACAGTTGCTGTTGTTGGTGCAACTGGAGATATTGGGAGTGCTGTTTGTAGATGGTTAACAAAGAAAACTGGTATTCATGAACTTATTATGGTTGCAAGACAGCAAGAGCCTTTACTCGCTCTTCAAAAAGAACTTGATGCAGGAATTATTAAGACTTTAGATGATGCTTTACCACTAGCGGATATTGTTGTTTGGGTTGCAAGTATGCCTAAAATGATGGAAATTGATACAAACAAACTGAAAAAACCCTGTTTAATGATTGATGGAGGCTATCCAAAAAATTTAGATGAGAAATTCAAAGGTAAAGGTGTATATATTTTAAAAGGAGGAATTGTTAAGTTTTTTAATGATATCGGATGGAATATGATGGAATTAGCCGAGATGGAAAATCCACAAAGGGAAATGTTTGCATGTTTTGCAGAAGCGATGATTTTGGAATTTGAAAAATGTCATACCAATTTTAGCTGGGGAAGAAATAATATTACTCTTGAAAAAATGGAATTTATTGGAGCAGCCTCTGAGAAGCATGGCTTTTCTGCAATAGGTCTCGATACACATACCAGTCCTATTCCTGTTTAATTTGTTATGCCGAGACGATACCTTCTAGATTTTGAAAAACCTTTAGTAGAGCTAGAGAAACAAATTGAACAAATTCGAGAATTAGCTCGAGATTCTGAAGTTGATGTAAGCCAACAACTTCTTCAATTAGAAACTTTAGCTACTAGGAGAAGAGAAGAAATTTTTAAATCACTAACCCCATCGCAGAAAATTCAGGTAGCTAGACATCCTCAAAGACCAAGTACTTTCGATTTTATCCAAATGTTTTGTGATGATTGGATAGAACTTCACGGAGATAGAAATGGAGGTGATGATATGGCTCTTATCGGAGGGATAGGATCAATTAGTAATAGACCTGTCCTTTTATTAGGACATCAAAAAGGAAGAGATACTAAAGAGAATGTTATAAGAAATTTTGGTATGGCTAAACCAGGAGGCTATCGTAAAGCATTAAGACTTATGAAACATGCCAATAGATTTAATTTACCAATTCTAACTTTTATTGATACACCTGGAGCATACGCAGGACTATCAGCGGAGGAACAAGGGCAAGGAGAAGCAATAGCTAGAAACTTAAGAGAGATGTTTGGTCTTAAAGTCCCAATCATTGCGACTGTTATAGGGGAGGGAGGTTCAGGAGGTGCTTTGGGTATCGGTGTAGCAGACAGACTATTAATGTTTGAACATAGTGTTTATACAGTAGCCAGCCCGGAAGCATGTGCCTCTATACTATGGAGGGATGCGACAAAGGCACCTGAAGCTGCTTCTGCTTTGAAAATAACTGGTCAAGATTTATTAAAATTAGGAGTAATTGATGAAGTCCTATCGGAACCTGCTGGTGGTAATAATTGGGCACCACTACAAGCTGGAGAGACACTTAAAAGCTCAATAAAGAAGCATCTTGATGAATTACTCAAAATGACTAATGAAGAATTACTTGAAAAAAGATATTCAAAATTCAGAGTTTTAGGTAAATTTATTGAGTCAGTTAATTTTGAAGAAATTAATGAAATTACTAATTAATTTAAAACATTGAAATTAGCACTTATTACTGGAGCTACTAAAGGTATTGGTAGATCAACCGCAAAGACTTTTGCAAAAGGAGGTTGGGACTTGATTCTCACTGCTAGAGATATGCATTTATTAAATGATTTGAAAAAGGAATTATCTTCCTTTGGTAATAAAGTAAATATTTTAAGCTGTGACTTATCTGAGCCTGGAACTATTCAATATTCTTTTTCCAAAATGATAAGTGATTTTGGTTGTCCGTCTGTTTTAATTAATAATGCTGGTTTTGCCTACAATGGAAATTTAGTTGATATGCCTTTGGATAAATGGCAAAAGATATTACAAGTTAACCTTACAAGTGTTTTCCAAATTTGTTCATATATTGTTCCTTTCATGAGAAGTAAAGGAGGTTTGATAATAAATGTGAGCAGTCATGCTGCCTATAATGCATTTCCTCAATGGGGAGCATATTGTATCTCAAAAGCTGCTTTAGCAAGTTTTACAAAGTGTTTAAGAGAGGAAGAGAGATCAAAATCTATTAGAGCTTGCACTATTACATTAGGATCAGTTAATACCCCTCTTTGGGATTCAGAATTTGTGAATTCAGATTTTAATAAAGAGGCAATGCTTTCATCAGAAACAGTTTCAAATACAATTCTTTATATTGCAGAACAGCCTGCAAATATTTTAGTGGAGGACATAACGCTCATGCCTGCAACAGGAGCTTTTTAAATTCTCTTTGTAGAAAACTAAATTAGTCAATGATGTTATGTTATTGACTTACACGAACATTGTAATGTAGTATAATTTCTTAATGAAACAGCACTTTTATATTTAAATTAGTATTAGTCTTTTCAAAATTTACATAACTTATTCATGTCTATTATTCCTAGTGACAAAATTAATAAAGAAGTAAATAAAGATTTTCCAAATAAATTAATATCAGAAATGATTAGAGATAGGGTTAAATCACAAAATAGGAGATTTCATGCAAATGATAATATTGCCGATTTTATAAATCCAGGTGAATTAGAGATTTTACAAAAGGAGGTTGCTTCTAAAGTAAGGGATTTATTAAAATCACTTATTATTGATATTGAAAATGATCATAACTCCCAAGAAACAGCAGAGAGAGTTGCTAAAATGTATTTGAAAGAGGTCTTTAAAGGAAGATATCTGAAGCAACCAAATGTAACTGATTTTCCTAATGCAAAGAATTTAGATGAGATTTATACGTTAGGACCTATAAGTGTTCGTTCTGCATGTTCACATCATATGGTTCCTATTATTGGAGACTGTTGGATAGGAATTAAGCCCGGAGATAAAGTAATCGGCATTTCAAAGTTTGCTAGAGTTGCTGATTGGGTATTTTCTAGGCCTCACATACAAGAAGAAGCAGTTATGATACTTGCCGATGAGATCGAGAGATTATGCGAACCTAAGGGTTTAGCAATTCTTGTTAAGGCTAAGCATTATTGCATGTGTTGGCGCGGAGTAAAAGAACCTAATACGAGTATGATTAATTCAATTGTAAGAGGAGATTTTAGACATGATTCAAGCCTTAAACAAGAATTTTTTGAGCTTGTTAAACAACAACCGAATGGTTTGGCTTGCTATTAATTAAAGTTATTCAAGAAAATTCATTTCATATTATTATTTTTTAATCTTTTTTATAATTTCCCTTGTTTTTTTTATATTTTTTATTCCTGGCGAAATTTCAATGCTACTTGAAATATCAATGCCATTGGGTTTGATATTACTAAGAATTTGATCTATCCACTCAATAGATATTCCCCCTGCTAACCACCATTGCTTATTAAGTTTAATATTTTTAAGATTTTTTTGATCTATTCTTACTCCAGAACCTCCATAAGTATCTTTATTCCAGGAATCTAAAAGTGCTGCATCAATATAATTATAAAAAAATTTAATTTGTTCAATATCCTCCTTCTTTCTTATTCTAAAAGCTTTCCATATTTCAACATCTGGTATTGTCATTTTTAGTTCTTTGCAATATGAAATATCTTCGTCTCCGTGAAGTTGGATGACATTTTCATATTCAGTAAAATCTTTAGAAATAAAATTTATCGGTAAGTTTTTGATTACAGAAACTCTTTTTATATTTGGATATGTATATTTTAGTCTTTTAAAAATAGATCTCCTTTTACTATTAGAAACATATCTTGGTGATTCTTTAACTGAAATTATTCCAATAGCATCAACACCTAATTTTGCGATCTCAATAGCTTGGTTAATTGATGTAATTCCGCAAATTTTTATGCGAGTTTTTTCTTCAACCATTTTAATTATGTGGATTTTAAATATGTAGAATAAACTTATTAAATACTATAACGGAGATTATTTTTGAGGAGTTGGCAAATTCTTAAAATATGGGGTATCCCTTTTAAAATTCATTCTTATTGGTTTGTACTTCTTTTCATTTTTGCTTGGAGTATTAGTAATCAAATTAACTTAACCCTCAGCGATATTTACGATATTCGCCAATCATGGCTTATAGGTTTCTTTACATCATTCTTTTTATTGGTATCAATATTTATTCATCAAATCTTTCATACTTATATTTGTTTAAATGAGGGAGTTGAGATTAAAAATATTACATTCTTTTTTTTGGGAGCGATACTTCAAATTGAAAAAGATTGTCAAAATGCTTTAGGTAATATCAAGATTTCTCTTGTAAGACCAATATGTTGCTTTTTAACATCTTTTTTCTTGTTATTAGTGGTTAATTCAACCAATAGCAAGGAAGAAATAATTATTAATATAATTTCGAGGGTGGGAATCTTAAATTTATTTCTTGGGATATTAAATTTGATTCCATTTGGATCTTTAGATGGTGGACATTTATTTAAAAGTTTAATTTGGTATTTTTCAGGAAGCAAAAAAAAAGGAAGAAGTGTTTTAAATAATTTCACTTTTTTTACATCTATAGCTGTTTGTCTTTTTGGACTCTTTTGTTTGTTTAATTTAAGTTTTTATTATGGTTCAATAATTATATTTCTTGGGATCCTGGGAATTAATACTTCAAAGTCAGATAGTCAATTTTTAAAGATCGAAGAAATTTTAAAATATAGTAAAGCATTTGAATTAAAGTTAAAACCTCTTCGGAAGATTGAATATGATGTAACTATCAAGGAATTTAATAAATTACTTCAAAATGAACAACAAAACTTAAATAATTATTTTTTTATTACTAAAAATGGACGTTGGGAAGGTTTCTTGTCTCGAGAAAGTTTGAAAGTTTTTTCGACTAAGAAATGGGATATTAAATCTGTAGAAGATTGTAAGAAATCCATTAAAGATTTTCCATCATGCAATGAGAAGGAACCTTTATGGAAGATTATTGAGAAGATCGAAAATACGCATGAGGGGCTATTATTAATTGTTAATTCCTTAGGCATACCTCAAGGTATTGTCGATCGTAATAGCATAGGTTTTTTTGTATTAAAGAAATTAGGATTTGATATATCCATCGAATTGTTGGGTAAGTTGAAAACAAAAAAAAATACTTATCCCTTGGGCATTGAGTTGCCTAAAATTATTGGTTTAATGAAAACTAAAGGTGAAATTGATTAAATTTAAAAAGAATCTAAATCTTTATAGTTGATAAAAATATTTTCTATATATTTATCTGAATAATTTTTCAAGAAGGAATTTTTTAAGTGGGAGATTATTTGTTCCCTATTTAAATTAATTTCTAAAGGAGGAGGAGGTTCTTCCCTAAAGATTTCACACCATAGATTATATGGAGGGTTTACTTGAATTTCACCATGTTGAAGGAATGAACCTCCTTTCCAATATTGTGCACTTCCAATTCTTTTAAAACCATTTTGATCTATTAAATCTGTAATATGTGAAGTCCCAAAGCAATTTTGTTTGATTTCAGATTTGATTTTTCGACCATTTTCTAAATTCACTCCTAAATCTGCGAAACTATTTTTTAGCCACTTATTAACTATCTGGTAGCTGAATTTTTTATAACTTGGTTTTTGGAATGTTATCGCATAAGTAATACCTCCAGAATGTAAAACAGCCCCTCCCCCTGAAGGCCTTTTTACTATTTTTATTATTCCCTTTTTTGATAATTCAATCCAATGATCTGGTATTTTTTTTTGATGATATCCTATTGAGATCCAATTCCCTTCCCATAAATAAAATCTTAAAGTAAATAGAATTTCATTCTCTAAAATTGTTTTATGTAATAAAAATAGATCGATTGTCATCTGCTTACTCCCAGATGACTCAATGGTAGATAAAATTAATGCTTTATTTTTAATAGTCAAACTTAAGATATTAGTAAAGATTAATAATATTTTAATCTTAAAAAAATTTATAAATAGTTAATAACTAATTTTGAAGAACTTGGATAAAGAAATATATGTGTTAAAAAGAATTAAATATAGATTTTTGAATTTTGAACTTTGATAATAGTAATATTCATAAACAAATTAATTTCCCCTCCAGGAAAGAAGAGGATTTTTTATCGTGTGCTTATTTAATATTAAAAGTAAGTCTTTTTTTATTATCAATAGTAAGTTTATTCAGAATAGGCTATGTATCTAAAATTCGCACTACAAGATTAAAAGAGATTAAAGAATCCTATTTATATGAAAGAGTTAAATTTAAAGAGTTATCAAATCGATTTGATGATTTAATTTCGCATCAAGGTGAGCAAAGATTTATGAAGGATCAATATCAAATAATTTCAAAGGGCATATTAAGAGTAATATGGCGATAAGGCGAACTAAGAAAAATTAATTTTTCGCTTTAAGTTTTAATGAGGTTTTTTTTGTGGAAGAAAAGTTTTCAAAAGGAGTTGCTCTAATTACTGGAACTACATCAGGTATTGGATTAAATACACTTAAACCATTAGTAAGATCAGGTTGGGATGTTGTTGCCATTAATCGTTCTAATAAAAAAGCATTTGAGGCAGCTAATACTATTCTAACCAAAGTTGACTTAAGCAATATGAGCTTTATTGAAATCGATCTGTCAAATTTAGATTCTGTAAGAAAAGGAACAGATGAAGTCTTAGAAAGATTTGCTAATAATTTGAAAATATTAATTTGTAATGCAGCTGTATATAAGCCAAGATTAAAAAGGCCTGAGAGATCTGCCCAAGGATATGAAAAGTCTATGGCAGTTAATCATTTTGGTCACTTTTTAATGATTAATTTACTTATTAAAGAATTAATTTCTTCTCAAAAGAAAATTTATTTAGGTGGAAAAAATGTTAATTTTATTCCAAGGATAACTATATTAGGAACAGTTACTGCTAATTACCTTGAATTGGGAGGCAAAATTCCAATTCCTGCTCCTGCTGATCTTGGCGATTTATCAGGATTTGAAAAGGGCTTTTTATCTCCTGTAAGTATGGCAAATGGCAAAAGATTTAAGCCTGGGAAAGCATATAAAGATAGTAAACTTTGTAATATGATCACAGCTCAAGAATTGGCAAAAAGATACTCATCAAAAGATATAACTATAAATTCTCTTTATCCAGGTTGTGTCGCAAATACAAAATTATTTAGAAATACTCCTTGGATTTTTAGAATATTATTTCCTTTATTTCAGAAATTTATCACTAAGGGATATGTATCTGAAAGATTGGCTGGGGAGAGGGTTTCTATAGTTGCCACTGGAGATGAATTCTCTGAATCAGGAGTTCATTGGAGTTGGGGTAATAGGCAGAAATTAGGTAGAAAAGTATTTGCCCAAAAATTATCAGATAGAATTATCGACCCCAACACTTCCAATAAAATGTGGAATTTGTCGATGCAATTAGTTGGTCTAAAATAGTATAATTAATCAATCAAAACCTAATAAATCAAATAAATCTCTATCTTTTAAAGGATTCCCATCGAGAGGTTCAACCTTGCTAAGCATGTTTTCTGCAAGTGATAAATATTCTTTTTGTACTTCTAAAACATCTTCCGTTGGTTCCATTTCGAAAATAGTGCATTTTTTGAGTCTTGACCTCCTTATGGCATCAACATCTTTAAAATGAGCCATCGTTCTTAAACCAGTCCTTTTATTAAACTTATCTATTTGATCAGTATCTTTGGATCTATTCGCTACTACCCCTCCTAGTCTAACTTTATAGTTCTTTGCTTTTGCTTTTATTGCAGAAACAATTCTATTCATTGCAAATATTGAATCAAAATCATTTGCAGTGACTATAAGACAATAGTTTGCATGCTGTAAGGGTGCTGCGAATCCTCCACAAACTACATCCCCTAAAACATCGAAAATTACTACATCTGTGTCTTCTAATAAATGATGCTCTTTAAGAAGCTTGACTGTTTGACCTGTTACATATCCTCCACATCCAGTCCCTGCAGGTGGTCCTCCGCTTTCTACGCACATAACTCCATTGAAGCCCTCAAACATAAAATCATTGGGTCTTAACTCTTCGCTATGAAAATCTACTTCCTCAAGAATATCAATAACAGTAGGTACCATTTTATGAGTCAGAGTAAAGGTGCTGTCATGCTTGGGGTCACACCCGATTTGCAAAACCTTCTTACCCAATTTTGAGAAGGCTGCTGATAGATTCGAGGATGTAGTAGATTTTCCTATCCCTCCCTTCCCATAAACTGCAATAACTAATGCTCCCTCTTCAATATTGACTTTAGGATCTTGTTTAACCTGAACGCTACCTTCTCCATCGAGAGGCTTATTTAATGTACTAGTCATTAATAGCTTTAAAATCACAATAATATTTATATTCTTGCAGGGATAATGCCAACTTGGAAATATATATCAACAAATATTTATTTATTAATAATAAAATACAAGACGTCAGTCCCTAACATGATGATTTAAGGTAATTATTTATACTTTAAGTGTAAATACTCATGACTTATCTATAAATTATTAATAATAAGAAAAATTAACTGTAAAAGGCTTTAGCGTCGTAGAGTATTTCATCGTTGATTTCAGCAATTCCCTTCGAAAGAGCATATTTTTCTGTATTTGATTTAACTTTCCCTCTAACGAAAAAAGGAACTTTTGTAAGCTCCGCTTTTCCTGAGTCAGTCCATACAATTTTTTGATCGCTATGAGTTATTAATTCATGTGTACGATTTTCTGAATCTGTTTCATTTATTGTATTTGTGGCTGTATGTCCTAAATGACTTTGATGGCCATCAACAAATTCAAAATCATGTTTAAACATGTCTATTAGATGTTCCTCAAGTCCCATCATTAGAGGATGAACCCAATCATCAAAGATTACATTTGCGCCTTCCCAGCCCATTTGAGGACTATATCTTGCAGGCACATCTTGAACATGCATTGGAGTACTAATAACTGCGCATGGGATACCTAATCTTTTAGCACTATGTCTTTCCATTTGAGTTCCTAAAACCAACTCTGGGGAAGATTGTCTCATTGCATCTTCAACATCTAGATAATTATTGGTTATTAAAGCTTCCAAATTAAGATTCTTTGCAACGCTCCTTACTTGCCTAGCCATTTCTCGACTATAAGTGCCTAAACCAACGACTTCAAAACCTAATTCTTCCTTTGCTATTTTTGCAGCTGCTATAGCATGAGTTCCATCTCCAAAGATAAAAACTCTTTTTCCTGTTAAATAATTAGAGTCAACAGATTTTGAATACCATGGAAGTTTTGACTTGTTTTCTAAATCATCTTTATTTAGAAGTGGAAAATCCAACTTTTCATGAACTTCATTTATGAATTTTATTGTATTTTCGATTCCTATAGGAATTGATTTTGTATATTCCATTCCAAAATTTCTTCGAAGCCACTCGCAAGCATTTTCAGCGATTTCATAGTAGAGACATACATTTATATCAGCATCAATTAATCTATGAATATCTTCAGGACTAGAATTCAAGGGAGCAACTACATTCGTGTCAATGCCTTGTTCTGATAAAATTCTTTGAATTTCAATGACATCATCTCTACATCTAAATCCAAGCAATGTTGGTCCAAGGATATTCACTTTAGGTCTTCGCCCCAATTCTTTCCATCTATGAGGACAAATCTTATTATCAGGATCCACTTTTTCCTTTAACATTGTTCTTATTATTTGATAAAAAGTTTCAGAAGCGCCCCAATTCTCTTTTTTACTGTATGCAGGTAATTCAAGATTAACTATAGGAATATTAAATCCCATCCCTTTCGCCAAGGCTCCAGGCTGATCCTGTATTAATTCGGCTGTACAACTTTCTCCTACTAAGAGAGCCTTCGGTTTAAATCTTTCTACAGCTTCTAGAATATTTTTCTTAACTAATTCCGCCGTATCACCGCCTAAATCTCTTGCTTGAAATGTGGTGTATGTGACAGGTGGTCTCTTACCTCTTCTTTCGATCATTGTGAAAAGCAAGTCGGCATAAGTATCACCTTGTGGAGCATGAAGCACATAATGAAGATCTTTCATCGATGAGGCTACTCTCATTGCACCAACATGTGGAGGGCCTTCATATGTCCAAAGTGTTAATTCCATAGTAAAAAAATTAATAGGTGGCGAGTGTTTTTGTTGTAAGAATTTGATTCCTTTTTAGAGGACGTGAGAAAAGTCCTGCCAAGTCTGCAGCTTGATCAATACCATGAATGGGACTAAAAACCATTTCAATTGACCACTTTGTATGAATGCCTTCAGCTTCTAAAGGATTTGCTAAACCCATCCCACAAACTACTAAGTCAGGATGCGAGGCTCTTACTCGATCAAGTTGCTTCTCAACATGTTGGCCTTCCACTATTTTTGTATTATTAGGTAACAAATTCAATTCCTCTTCCATTAAATCTTTATTTATGTAAGGAGTACCAACTTCAACGAGATCCATTTCGCACTCGTTATGTAAAAATCGCGCTAATGAAATTTCTAGCTGAGATTCAGGCAAAAGAAATAATTTTTTCCCTTTTAATATTTTTATATGATTTTCTAAGGCCTTTCTTGCTCTACTCGTAAGAGGGGCTAATACTTCATGAACTCTAAGATTTGGAATATTAAATGCATCTGCAGCAGCTAAAATCCATTTTGTACTGCCCTCAATTCCTAAAGGAAATGGGGCATATATTATTTCGCACCCTTTATGATTCAATTCTCTTACGGTTTCACTTAAATATGGTTGTGTAAGTAAAACTTTTGTATTGGGACCGATTTTTGGTAATTTAGTAGATTCTCTTGGCGGAAAACTTTCAATATTTTTTATTCCTATATTTTTGAAAATCTTTTTAAATCTATCTTCTACGTTATTAGCGAGAGTACCTACGAGTAATAACTTTTCATCATCGGTTTCCTCCATAACAGGGATAAGAGATTTTAGAGCACCATCCTCTCCTTGAGTAAATGTCGTTTCTATTCCACTCCCTGAATAATTGAGAAATCTAACTTGACCTAAAAATCGTTTGTTCAATTTTTCTGCTACCGTTGCAAGATCAAGTTTGATTACTTCACTTGGACAAGATCCTACTAAAAATAATGTCTTTATTTCTGGCCTTCTGGCTATAAGATCATTAACAACTCTATCGAGTTCTTCATGTGCATCTGCAAGACCGGCTAAATCCTTTTCCTCAAGAATTGCGGTACCAAATCTTGGCTCCGCAAATATCATAACTCCAGCAGCACTTTGAATTAAATGTGCACACGTCCTAGAACCTACGACTAGAAAAAAGGCATCTGGCATTCTCCGATGTAACCAAACTATTGAAGTAAGGCCGCAGAATACCTCTCTTGGGCCACTCTCTTTATTAAGTTCTACTTTACTCATTAAAAATTTTAGAGCTTATTTCTAAAGCTTGCATAATTTTTTAATTTTAAGAAAGTAATTGATTAAGTTCTCTTACAAAATGAATTCATTTC
>CAYNKY010000017.1:0-21858 GCA_964397895.1 uncultured Prochlorococcus sp. | reverse complement strand
GACTTGAATGTCTTAGAGACTGGGGCCCTGCTCAAAGTCCTTTTAATTCTTTCTTACTTCTTCAAGGTCTCGAAACTTTAAGTTTAAGAATTGAGAGACAATCTTCAAATACACTTGAATTAGCAAAATGGCTTAATTCTCATAAGTTAGTTTCTAATGTTAACTATCCAGGATTAGAAACAGATCCTTATTATCAAAGGGCAAAAAAATATACTACTGGAAGAGGATTAGGATGTATGCTGATGTTCTCTTTGAATGGTGGTTATGAAGATGCTGTAAAGTTTATTGATTCTTTGAAATTAGCTAGTCATCTTGCAAATGTTGGAGATTCAAAGACTTTAGTCATTCATCCTGCATCTACTACTCATCAACAATTATCAGAAGAAGAACAAATATCTGCAGGAGTAACTCCCACAATGGTGAGAGTTTCTGTAGGGATAGAACATATTGATGATATTAAAGCTGATTTTGAGCAGGCAATGCAGAATATTTTATAGAAAAATATAAGTGGCATTAATAATTCCTAGCAATTATCACAAGATCAGAGATGTTGAGAAGAATCACATTTCTTGGATAGAGCCTGAATTAGCAAAAAGACAAGATATTCGACCTTTAAGAATTGGTATTTTGAATATTATGCCACTAGGGAAACAATATGAATTTAATTTATTACATCCTTTAGGATTATCACCATTGCAAATTGAACCAATCTGGGTAAGGTTAAAAACACACTCTTATAAAACCTGGGATATTAATCATCTTAATGATCATTATATAAGCTGGGAAGAAGCCAATTTTGTAAATCCATTGGATGGAATAATAATTACAGGAGCTCCAGTGGAACATCTTGAATTTGAAGAAGTTAATTATTGGAATGAATTAGCAACTATCATAAATGAAGCAAAAAAGATTTGTGCAAGTACTTTAGGTTTATGTTGGGCTGGATTTGCTCTCGCTTACTTAGCAGGTGTTAATAAGCAAACGTTTGAGGAGAAATTATTTGGTGTTTACCCTTTGAAAAGTTTAGTACCTGGCCATCCTCTAATGGGAACTCAGGATGATGAATTTATATGTCCTCAAAGTAGATTCGCTGGACTCCCAGATATCGAGATGGAAAAAGCTCAAAATGAGGGTAAATTAAACTTACTAGCCTATGGTGAAAAAGTAGGCTATACAATCTTCGAGACAAAAGATCAAAAACAGTTGATGCACTTAGGTCACCCTGAATACACTGTGCATAGGATTATTAGCGAAATAAATCGTGATAAAGAAAAAGGAGATGTACCTTTACCTGAAAATTTTGACATAAATTTCTCTAAAACATCTTGGAGATCTCATAGAAACTTATTATTTCAACAATGGTTATGGTTCTGTTATCAGAAAGTTAGTTTAAATAGTAATTAATTTAATGAGAGGATTCTAATCCTCCAAGTCTTTCAAATAAATTTGTACTTTCCTTGTTTAGTCCTATAACTATAACTTTAGAGCCACCTTTTTTAAATTTTCTAATAATTTGATCAAGTGCGACAACTCCACTTTGATCCCAAATATGAGCTGCGGTCATATCAATGAAGATTTCATTAGGATGTTCGTAAATATCAAAACCTTGAAAGAAGTACATTTTGCTAACAAAAAAAAGTTGACCCTCAACAACGTAAGTAATACTGTCTTTATCTTTTCTCTTCTTTGAAACTGTAATTACTTTTGCAACTTTCCTGCTGAAAAGAATTGCTGCTAATGCGACTCCAGCAATTACTCCTAATGCAAGATTATGTGGTTTAGTAAGCATAGTTACAGCAAATGTGGTTAACATTACAGACGTATCACTTTTTGGTATTTTTCGAATATTTTTTAATCCATTAAAATCAGCAGTACTTATAGAAATTGTTATCATTACTGCTACTAAAGCAGCCATAGGTATTGAGCCTATCCAAGATTTAAAAAGTATAATCATCATTAATAATGATAATCCTGAGGTTAGTGTCGATAATCTTGAATTACCTCCATTGTCATTATTCATTACTGATTGACCTACTAGTGCACAACCAGCCATTCCTCCGAAAAAAGAAGCTGTAATATTTGCTAGACCTTGTCCTCTTGCCTCTTTATTTTTATTTGAACTTGAATCAGTTGCATCATCTAAAATGTCTTGAGTTAAAAAAGTTTCCATTAAACCAACTAAAGAGATTGCTAATGAAGTTGGTAAAATTATTCCCAGAGTAGATAGATTAAATGGAACTTTACCATTCTCCATCGCGCCAAAAGGAATAGAAAGAGATGGTAATCCATCTGGTAGTTTCCCCAGGTCACTGACAGTAGGTATATCAAGATTTAATATTGAGCTTAAGGAAGTAATTGTGATAATTGCAACTAATTGAGATGGAATAACTTTAGTTAATTTTGGAAATCCGTAAATAATAATTAAACCCAAAATTACAAGTATCCAAA
Organism: uncultured Prochlorococcus sp.; assembly: GCA_964397895.1. Classification (GTDB taxonomy): domain Bacteria; phylum Cyanobacteriota; class Cyanobacteriia; order PCC-6307; family Cyanobiaceae; genus Prochlorococcus_A. The sequence continues at coordinate 19,410 of CAYNKY010000017.1, read as the reverse complement.
CAATAGGAATTTGATTATTTATTGGATATTGAGATATACCTTCAATCCCTAAATCACTTGTTTTTATTCCAATTCCTAATTGTGGTAGTTGAGCCTGAAATATTAATAAGGCTAATGCATTAACAAAACCACTTAAAACTCCTGAAGGGACAAAACGCATTTGATAGGCTAATTTCATATATCCCCAAATGATTTGAAGAACTCCTGTTAATAAGCCAGCTGCAATTAAATAAGAAAGACCTAATCCTGGAGCTTGAGATTCTCCATATGTTACGAGGCCAGTCATTAATAAAGCAGTAGAACCTGTCGCCGAGGTTATCATTCCTTTCCTTCCACCAAAAATGGCTATCGAGATGGATAAACAAAATGCACCATACAATCCAACTTTTGGGTCAACTCCTGCAATACCTGAGAATGCGATAGCTTCAGGTATCATTGCAAATGCTACAACAATTCCAGAAAGAATATTTGATTTTGGATCTTCAAACCAATTGTGTTTAAAATAATTTTTTAAGTTAGACAAATTTCAATTTTATTTTATAAGTAAACCTACTTCATAGAGGTGGCAAAATCGACCTTGGATCATATAAATTCTTTAAAAGGTTTAAATTTTTTAATTTATTGCCAAAAGCAAGATTAATTTCTTCATCATGAGAATTTAAATGATTATGAAGTTGTGCTAAATGAATATGAGGGAAAAGTCCTTTTAATTGATCCCAGGATTGGTTCATCCAATAAATTGCTTTTCTTTTATCTTCTGAGTTGTTCTTTTCCCAAGCGGCAAATATCCAAGGTTTCCAAGAACATTCTCTATGAATAAAGAAGCTTGAATATTTTCCTTCTTTTGATGTTTTCTCTCCCAATTGTTGTGCTGCGACATAACAGGAATTATTTGGCTTAGAAGAATTAATTTCAGTTAATATTTGTATTAATTGCGATTTATTTTTTCCAATATCTTTTCCAAGAAGACTTATTACTTCAGAATGATAATTCGAGTTTAATTCGAAAAGATTTAATTCTTTTGGAAAGAAACATATTTGATTAAAATTTTTGTATTCTTTAATTTTTAGTGATGAGTAACTTAAAAAATTTTTAATATACTTTTCAGCAAGATTTTGATCGATCTCTGATTTTAATTCAGCAACAATATATATATAGATATATTCTGAAAAAATCCATTGAAAACTAAAATTCTCAGGAAAATTTTCTGCTAAAGAAATTAATTCTTCTAATTCCTTTTTAGAAACAAATCCCTCAAAGACTTTAATGGGAAATGTTTTAAAAGTTTGGAGCCCTAGTTCAGTCACAATTGCAAAGAATGGAGCTGCTCCCTTAATCCCCTCCCATGCTTTTATTTCTTTTTCTTTTAATGATTCAATATTTAATGAAAAAGAATTTCCATTCCCAAAAAATCCTTTTGCAGAAACAATATTATCAATAGCTAAACCATATCTCCTGCTTAAGGGACTTATTCCTCCTGTTAGTATGTATCCAGCCCCAGGGAGGTGTGATAATCCAACAGGAAACATTTTATTGAATTTTTCAAGATATTTTAATAAATCTCCCATTACAACTCCACCACCAATTCTTGCTATTCCAGTAAATTCGTCATAGGAAATTTGATTATAGTTTTTTCTAAGATCTATAGTAATCAAATCATCTTTTGCACATCCTGATGTTGTACTACCACTACAAATACATAAATAATCTTTTTTAAGAAATTCTTTATTACAGTTATTTATGAATTTATTACTTAAACTAAAAACTATATCCTTAACCTTTGCATTTTTAGAATTCGTATTTATAGCATGAAATGAATTCCTGTGCTTTATCACTATTTTTAATTGATAATTATAATATAATATTAATAAGTCTTTTTTAGTTTGGATAATAAAATATCAAAAGTAAATCAGGATTTAGGCATATTAATATGTGGCCATGGAAGCAGGAATAAAATTGCTTTAGACGAATTTAAAGAATTAACAAAAAGTATTCAAGAAAGATTTGCTTCAATCAAAGTGGAGTATGGTTTCTTAGAGTTTGCAAAACCCTCGTTAACTGATGGACTTGAAAAACTAAAAAAGCAATCAGTTAAAAGAGTTATTGCTATACCAGCAATGTTATTTGCTGCTGGACATGTAAAGAATGACATACCAAGTGTTTTAATGAGTTTTGCCAAAAATAATGATATGGAAATCATTTATGGAAGGGAGTTGGGAATAAATAATTTAATGATCAGCGCTGCATGTGAAAGAGTAAAAGAAGTCTTTAAAACAAATGAAACTATTGCTCCTTCAGAATCTGTACTTGTTGTAGTTGGTCGCGGCTCCTCAGATCCTGATGCTAATTCAAATGTAGTAAAGATTACACGGATGATTGTTGAGGGTTTAGGTATTGGGTGGGGTGAAACAGTTTTTTCTGGAGTGACATTTCCATTAGTTGAGCCAGGATTAAATCATATTGTCAAACTTGGTTATAAAAATATTGTACTTTTCCCTTATTTTCTTTTTACTGGTGTTCTGGTTTCAAGAATTAGGAGACAAAGAGATATTGTTGCTTCTAATAATCCAAATATTTCATTTTTTGATGCAAAATATCTGTCATCACATCCTAGAGTTGTAGATACTTTTGTTGAAAGAATTGAAGAAATATTTAATGGTGAAATTAATAATTCTATGAATTGTTCTCTTTGTAAATACAGATCAAATTTATTTGGTTTTGAAAAGGATGTTGGTTTAGTACAAGAAAGTCATCATCATAATGTGTATGGTTTGGGTTTTACTTGCAATCTTTGTGAGGCCGAATGTAGTGGAGCTTGCGAAAGCGAAATTCCTAATAATAGTAGAGTTTTTGTTGAAAAAAACATGAAAAATAATCTTAATAGTCATCATAATCACCATCATGAAACTTATCCAAATTCTCACCATCCCCTTGGCCCTGTAACTCTTCCATTATCAAATTCTAGAGAATCTTAAGAAATATAGTTGAAAATAACTGAATCATTCGTCTCTATCTTATTCGTGTCTCAATAGACTTGCAATTCATTAGTAATACTTATATTAAAAAAAATAGATTTAACTCAATATTTTTCCACAGATTTATTGATCTTTTCCACGTCCGTATCCACATTGTTCTAGTAATAAGTTGAATATTCGAGTCATGCTTTCAGTTGCTGATTAATGTTGACTTTTAAAACAAATCATATCTAAATTAATCAATTTTAAGAATTAAAATAAATTTCCCCTCTATTTCTTGAGTCTCATTTGATATTAGTAACTAATTGGTTTTTGACAGTTATTTAAAAATGTATGATCATATTTTTGTAGTTAAGAAAAAATTTAAATGGATTTAAAAACTTATGAAAAAAATTTAAAAAAGAAATATTCAAAAAATATACAAAAGCCTATTTCTTTAGAGACTGAATTATCTGAGAGCCTTTACAATAATATGAAAGATTTTGTTCTTAAAAATCCAAAATGGGATCAATATCAACTTATTAATTCAGCAATAGCTACTTTTCTTGTCCAAAATGGTTGCAGTGATAGTAATGTAACAGAATTATATTTAAATCAATTGTTTAATCCCTAAACATGCTCTTCTGCTAATTGCCATCATTGTTAAAGTAGGACTTTGCCAAGAGGAAGTCGGCCAACAAGCACCATCTAGCACAAATACATTTTTACATCTCCAAAGTCTATTCCAATTGTCTAACACACTTTCTTCCTCTTTATCTCCCATTGGTGCACCTCCCACTTCATGAATGTAGTAACCAGGCGAAGGAATATTTCCTGAAAGTGCTATAGATTTTTTATTCAGAAAATTCAAAAAAGGAATATTTATAATATCACCTATTTCTTTAATCTCTCCATCTGCGGCATTTATTGCATTCTTCATTGTTCTTTTCATATGTTCAACCATTTTTAATTCATTTTGACTCCATTCAAATTCTATTTGAGGGATAGGGATTTCCCATTGATCAATTTCCTTTGAGAGTAGAACTTTATTAGATGATCTTGGCAAAACCTCACCATGCGATATTAGGAAACCCACTGATTCTCCAGAAACTTTCTTCATGAAATTTGGTATGCCTAATCTATTTATTCCGCCCCAAATACCATAACCTCTCAAAAAATCTATTTTAGAATCATTGGGAACTTCAGAGCCAAAGGGTATAAAAAAACTTCCAGCGCCAGAAAGTGTAGCATTTTCATCCAATGAATTAATCAAATTAGCCTTATTGGGAATAGAAAAAAATCTACAAATTGATACATGATCCATTAGATATTTTCCTAACTTCCCAGAAGTATCATGAAACCCACTGCTATTAAATCTCTTCTCAGAGTTAAGTAAAATCCTAAGGGTTGAAATGGTAGATGCGCATAAAAAAATTAACTTACAATTTAATTTTTGTTTGATACCATTTGTTGTATTTACGATGTTAATAGTTGTAGCGAGTTCCGTCTCTTTATTTGTTTCGAATGATTCAACCAAATAATCAGTGAGAATTTGAATATTACCTGTTTTATTAGCCATTTTAATTGTACTCCCAATACTAGAAGAATTTGGCCAGTCTTTTTCATTTACAGCACAATTTCTATCAAATCCCCTTGATTGAATAAATGGATAATTAAGAAGAGTTTTAACTTTATTACCAAAAAATTCCTCACTACTAGTTAGGGGGATTTCACCTATATATGAACCATTAGGGACTTGATTTATATTATCATTTCTTCCATAAATACCAGTTATTTTCTCCGCAAAATGATAGTGGGAAGATAATTCATTATAAGAAATTGGCCAATTTGGTCCAAACCCATCTTTTAGTGAAGGATTGAAATCAGATGGTGCTAACCTTAAAGTAATACCTCCCCAAGTTAATGATCTACCTCCATATTGCTTTCCTTGTGTCCATAGAAAAGGTTTATCCTTGGGATAAATATATGGATATTTTATTTCATTAGCATATAAATTAGGATTATTTTTCCAATAGCCAGGGTGTTGAATTTGCTTATTGTGTTTTTTTGAAATAAGCCCATTTATTCTTTTTAAAGTATCAAAAGGTTCTTTGTTACAAGCTTCTTGCCTGTCTAAATATGGACCTGCTTCAATAACCAATACTTTAATTCCTTGTTGAGCTAATGTAAGAGCTGCCATACCTCCCGTCGATCCAGAACCTACTACTATTGCTTCAAATGGAATTAAATCCAAAACTTATTTTTAATTAGATATATTGATACAATATAGCATCCAAATAATTTAACTTTACAAGAATCGTTCTCTAGAAGTTAAAATATTTTTTAGAGTTTTAATTTTTAAAATGAGGTTAATAATTCTTTTCTCTTTAACTATTTTCTTAATTTTTCCTAATATTACATTTGCATCTTTAGATTACGGAAAACAATCATTATTAGGGTTTGATTTTTCAGGATCTGATTTAAAAGGAGCAACTTTTTACCTTACAGACTTACAAGATGCAAATTTATCTAACTGTGACTTACAAGGTGCAAGTTTATATGGTGCAAAATTAAAAGGTACAGATTTAAGTAATTCGAATTTAAGAGAAGTTACACTTGACTCTGCTAATCTAGATGGCACAAATTTGAGTAATACTAATTTAGAAGACTCTTTTGCTTATAGTACTCAATTTAATAATGTAAAAATTGATGGAGCTGATTTTACAAATGTTTATTTGCCAAATGATGTCTTAAGAGAATTTTGCAAAAATGCAACTGGCGTAAATCCATTTACAAAAAGAGAAACTAAAGAAACTTTAGAATGTAATTGAATTTAACTCGCAGTCAGGTATAGTTTTTTTCTTACGACTTTTTGTTTATAAAATGATTTTCCAATAGGCCAACCAAGTCTAATTAGATGCCTAAATATTGATGTTTTATATTTAAAAAATCTATCATCAATAAAAATTACCCCAATATTTTTTAAAGTTTCTTTTAAAAGATTTAATTCTCTCAAGGTGCCTTGTCTGTGATCAACTAGAACAAATTTTTCTTTGAACAATTTATCTTTCAACATATTTTGGGTTTCAACAAAACCAATCTCAATTAAATTAAATTTTGATGAGTATAGAGTAAATATTATCCCTTTTTTATTTTTTGCGTAAAAGGGATTTATATTATTTCTAAATAACTTACTATAAAAATAACTGTTAGTGTTTTTTAAAGCTCTATCCAATAACTTCCTAATTTTCATATTTAGCTTCCTCGTATTTATCAATGAGATTATTAATTTCTGCTAAGGCAATTCTTTTTTCACATGCAGAATCATATCTATTAATAGCAATCTCTGGAATTGCACCTTTGCTTTTAATTTCTCTTATACCAGTTTCTAAACATTGAAATGCCACACTTGAAAGGTCTCTACCTTCTGCAGCCGCCCATACCTTTAAAAGGTAGTTTAAATTTGAGGGTACTGAAATCTGTACTTTATTAGAATTTGAGGTATTTAAAGTTATGTCATCTAGGCTTAATTCTTTTGAGTATATATTTTCTTTAACTTTCTTTTTAAGATTTTTTACCTTTAAATAAATATCTTCATTGGTTTCTAAACTTTTCTCAATTTCATAAAATTCTTTTTCTGAATTAATTAGTGCTTCTAATGCCCATTTTGCATTAGCTTGTTTCAGAGGGGTGCTTTTAAGCCATTCTTCCCTTAAGTAAGACCAGTTCTTAACCATAACCTTTTTCTATAATTATAGAATAATTAAATCTATATAGATTGTCTATAGATTCTTAATAGATTTAATATGGATTGTTAAAATTATTAGAACTAGAAACTAGTATTTTGAATTTATATTGGTTCTAATTTTGTAATCTTTTAAGTAAATTTTGGTTATGATGATTATAGTTTTGAATGAAACTAATTGAATACCATATACCAAAAAATTCTTTCTATTTTTTTCTATACGATTCCTCTGAAAGCTGCTATCCCATTTGGGTCATACCTATTCTATAAATATTCTTTTTTAAAAATAATTCTATATTTAACCTTTCCAATCGCATTAATTGAGAAATCTCTACCTTTTGGCAGTCTATTATTGTTCTTAATTTTATTTGCTGGGATTGTGAGAAATTCAAATTTACCTTATTTTGTTAGATATAACGGATGTCAAGCTCTTCTACTGGATATTGCCTTAATAATTTTTTCATACATACTTAGAATTTTTCCAATAAGTGAAATTAGTTTGATGTTATTTATAGCAGTACTTTCAATTTTTACATTTTCAACAATTCAATGTATATATGGAATTGAACCCGAAATACCATTTATTAGTAAATCTACAAGAATGCAAATTTATTAATTATTTGTTTACAGATTTATAGCTTTAAAAGATTTTTAGACTCAATTTCTATTATTTTAATGATAAAAAATTAAAAACTATTTAATTTTTTTTTTTTATTAAAAGATAATTTCGCATTGGATCTTAATAAAACTTGAAAGAACGTTAGAACACTAATTGTTCCAGAAGGGCCTATGAAAACATGCCAAATTTGATTAGAAGTTAAGGAAAGCTTAATACCTAAAAAAGTTGTAAATAATATTCCAAATAATGGATAAAGTATAAAAAACCAGTCTTTGAAACGTTTTTGCCAGTTAATAATAAGAAAAATACTTATTAATACTTGAAAAATTAGTGTCAACTGTTTTCCTAGCAACCAATATGAAATTATTGCAAGTGAACAAATGAATAAGTTAAGAATGATAAATATCTTATTTCTTAATACAGAAATTGATAAAAAAGTTAAACCGAGAGAAAGAAAAGTGTAAAAACACCAATTAAAAAATGAAGAGTGATCTATATATATCCATTCTGTTTTTGTATGATCAATCATCTCAAACATTGAGGCTAGTCCTAGGAAAATAAATCCCCATGGAATTAGTGTGAAATTAATTATGTGTTTAAATTTATTAATAGATTTTAGTCCAATAAATATTGGAAAAAAAACTGCTTGCAAATGAGCAAAAATTAATATGATTGAAAAGATCAACTTTTTTTTAATTCTTTAATAAAAATAAGCAACTAGTTATACGTAAATAATTAATCAGATTTATCTATTAAAAAATTTTAATAATTCTTCGTCTTAAAGTTTAAAGATTGAATTTGTATGATTTAGCTTAAGAAATATATTTGATAATATTTATAGATAAATACTATTACAGAATTAAATAATGGATGTTACTAAAGCAATTTATCAAAGAAGAACTGTTCATCTATTTGAAAAAAAGAAGATTAATGAAAATTTAATTCTCGATGCAATAAATGCTGCAAATCAAGCTCCTTGTCATAAATTAACTTTCCCATGGAGATTTTACTCAGTGGGTTTAAAAAAAAGGATAGAAATATTAGATTTTGCAATTACCTTAAAGTCTCAAATTAGAGAGTTAGATGATAAAGCAAAGAATATCATTAGAGAAAAATTCCTTAATCCTTCCCACTTATTAATTGCAAGTCAAATATTAAATGACGATAAATTTACTCAAAAAGAAGATTATGCTGCTTGTTCTTGTGCTATTCAAAATTTATCTATTTCATTAGCCTCTAATGGTATTTCTACAAAATGGTCTACTGGAGAAATAACAAGATGTTCAGAAATTTATGATATTTTAAATTTAGATTCTATAAATGAAGAAATTATAGGTTTTATATGGATAGGATATGGAAAAAAGTTGGCAAATATAAAGAGACCCTCTGTAAGTCAAATTTATAAGGTTATTTAAATTTAAAATCTTTATATCCATAACTTCTAAAATCAACAATAACTAATTTTTCCTCCAAATATGAAAAAATCACAAAGTAATGAAAATTTTATGATCGGACCAGTCTTTGAAAGTGTAATTGTAGGTCAGTGCAAAGAGATGAAAAAGTTACTTGGTTGTGAAAATAGTTACATTAGGGAATTTCTTATTAAATTAGCCGATAAATATTTTTTATAATATAGTGTTAGTACAACCAAATTAATTAATTTGATTTTTTTCAGGTTTAAACTATTTTCTAATCCAAAATGTGTATTTGTATTAATTGTAAATGGGTTGATAGATGTAAAACCTATCATGATGTAGAAGAAAATCATGAGGTTGAGCATTTAACTTCTACTCCTGATATAACTGCTAAAAATCCTTTTATTCACGTAAGTTTAGTAGAAGAATCAAAAGGAGATTTCTTTATCGAATGGGATGTTAGATCTTGCTCTAGTTTTTATGAAGAGATTGGAAGGTGGTCAAAACTTCGACCTGGATTGGAAGTACCTGCTTAGTTATATAGATCAATTCTTATAGTCATAAATATTATTAACAAATTTATTTTTTGAATTAACAAAGAATACTTTCCAATGTATACAAGTATCTGCGAGAGTATAAATACCTAGTTAATATAAATAAAAAAATGTTTGCCATTTTTAATCCATTGAAAGTATTTTTAATTACTGCGTACAAGCCGATTGAGATTTTTTTAGAATCTTTAGAAGAGATTATGAAAATGGAAAAAGTAATGGATACTAATAGTGATGCTTGGGATAAACATAATGAAAAAATCCCCTTATGGTTTTATCAAATGTTAATTTCAATGGGTATATCAGTATTTTTAGGTTTTTTCTTAATTCTTTTTGGAAGCATTTAGTTAATTCCTTTTTATAAATTAATTATCTTTTTTTATATTCTCAATAGATAGATAAAAAAAATTAATTACACTTTTTTTGAGATATAAGAAACTTAGTCATATAAATATTTTAATTAGCAAGAGAGGAATAATTTAATTTTAAAATAAATCAATGTTTCATCTTCAGTTAATTTTTTATAATTAGAAACGATAAATATGATTCTCCACTTCTATAAAATTTAGTTAGTATAAACAGAAAATTTAGAGAGATGTTTGAGGCTATTATTTACTTATTACAAGGCAAAATAGAAGAAGATGAAAAATATAAACAATAAATTTTCTTAAGTTTATTTTTTATAATTTATTTTTTAAAAAATTTATTTAAGCCCTACAGACAAGAGGTTTAGAAATATTTTCCGCTGTTAAATAATCTGCAAGTTTTATTGATAATGCAATCACTGTTAATCCATGACCAATACTTGGGCAACTAGGGAAGATACTTGCATCAGAGATATAAAGATTATCAATATCATGACATTTTCCATCTTTATTAACTACAGAACTTTTTGGATCATTCCCCATCTTACAAGTTCCACAAGCATAACCAACTATACTTAAAGGAGCTAATCCCCTAGGATGAGTTGGAGTTCTTGTAATTGAGATTGAAAGAGGATTCTTCTCCATACTCTTTAAAGTATCTAGCCATCGATAAACCAGTCGATCATGAGCTTCTAAATTATTATGTATGTAATTAATTTTTATCTTATTATTTTGAATAGTCACTTCATTCTCTTGATCGGGTAGAACTTCTGTCATGGCCCACCATGAAATTGATCTTTTTGCTAGTCTTTTTAATCCAAAATCGGGTATAACTTTTGTTATTAAAGATAGAACAGGTGGTGATTCTGCAAAAAAGGCATCTCTCAAAACTCCTCCACCTGTTTGTATATGTCCTAGAGGAAAATCAACGTTTTTATCTCCAAAATAGAAATCATTAATACCTAAAGATTTTGCGAAATATCCATTAGTAGATGTATTAGCTCTTTGAAGTATGCATGTCATTTGAAGGTTCATTAAATTCTTGCCTACTAGAAATGAGCTGTTACTTAATCCATTAGGATGTAATGAAGATCTTGAATTAAGTAAGATTATTGGAGTATTAATTGCTCCTGCAGCAAGAATAACTACATCTGAAGAAAAGAACCAAGTATCTCCATTAATTTCTGCTTCTACTCCTTTTACTGTTTTTCCTGATGAATTCACATCAAGCTTTGAAACTTTTGCATTCGTTCTTATCTTTAAGAAATCTTGGTTTGAATTGTAAATACCATATAGTTGAGCATCTCCTTTTTGAAACATTGAACAATTTTCAAAATTTATATCCTGTGAGTTCTCAGGCCAACTAATGGGCAAATAATATGGATTGCAACCTTCTTCTTTTAAAACTTTGTGAATTTCTCTAAATATTGGATCGATTGATTTTGGAGGATCCTCATAGTTAAGTGAATGCTTTGGCTCTGTTTTATCTATTCCATTCTCCCCTCTAACTTTATACATTTTTTCGGCAGCTTCATAATATGGTTCTAAATCTTCGTATGAAATTGGCCATGACGGAGATATCCCCTCTTGTAAAGGCAGATCTTGAAAGTCTTCTGATCTCATTCTTTGTAAGACTGATCCCCATATTTTTGTATTTCCTCCTAGTGCATAAACAGTTTGAGGAGCAAATGGATCACCATCTGGTCCTAACCAATTTTCATTTTCCGGGTGATATCTTGTTTTTCTAAATAAATCAGTACCTGTAATATTTTGTTGCTCTGGAGGAAGTTGACCACCTCTCTCTAAAAGGAGAACCCATTTCCCTTTTTTGGATAATTGATGGGCTAATGTCGCTCCACTAGCACCGCCTCCAATTACTATAAAATCATAATGATGATCATCAATTAGCATAAAAAGGGTAGTAGATTATATCTAAAATGATTTTTATATTTTACTAAATTTATTGCCACAAATAAATAAGGCCAAACAAAATGATCCAAATCACATCAACAAAATGCCAGAAAAGGCTTACTGATTCAACGCCCATTTCACCACCTTTATAGTTATTTGGTAAGAATGATCTATACAGCATTAAACCCATTAATAATATTCCTGTAATAACATGAAGTCCATGAAAGCCAGTAAGTAAATAAAACATCCCACCAAATACCCCACTTTGTAAGCTAAAGGAGAGTTCAGACCATTCGACATATTGACCATATACGAAATAGCTACCCATTAGCATTGTCAATAGCCAGATGGATCTAAAACCCCATAAATTCTTTTTATGCAAAGATTTTTCAGCAAAGTAAATTACAAAACTTGATGAGACTAGGATAATAGTATTTATAAAAGGTTCTTTTACTGCTACTCCCTCAATACCCTCTGGGTACCAGACAGGCGCGGTTATTTTTAGAATCGCATAACCTACAAAAAAAGCAAAAAATATTATACTTTCGGAGCAAAGAAAAATGATAAAACCAGTCATATTATGACCATCATGTTTCACATGGCCAGGGTTGTGATTTAAGGTTAAATTTTTATTTTCTGAAAGCATTTTTTTAATGTTTTTTAAATGATTTTTCTATATAAAACTGTTCATCTTGAACAAAGGGTTTATCTAAACCATAACAGTAAGGCTCGTTTAAGACCGTTGGAATATCATCTTCAAAATTTTCATGAGGAGGAGGAGATGGTAGTAACCATTCTAAACCGATAGCTTTCCATGGATTAGGAGGAGCTGATTTTCCTCTGACCCAAGAACTAACCATATTAAGAATGAAAGGGATAGATGCAACACCAAGTATAAAAGCACCAATACTGGCTATAACATTCCATATCGCAAATTCAGGGTCATATGAAGCTACTCTTCTGGGCATTCCTAATAAACCAGCCCAATGAAGTGGCAACCAATTTAAAGTTGCGCCTATAAAAGTTAGAGCAAAATGAATCTTTCCTAACCCTTCATAAAACATCCTACCAGTAAACTTTGGAAACCAGTGATATATACCTGCAAAAATCCCAAAGGCAATTGTATTAAAAATAATATAGTGGAAATGAGCTACAACAAAATATGTATTACCAACATGAATGTCTACTGGTACTGTTGCGAGCATTACTCCTGTAATCCCTCCAAAAATAAAATTGAATAATCCTCCTAAACAAAAAAGCATAGGAGTACTCAATCTGATATTTCCTCCCCATAAAGTTGCTATCCAGGCAAATACTTTTACTCCTGTGGGAACGGCAATAAGCATAGTTGTAAACATAAAAAGGTTTCTCATCCACATAGGTGTACCCGTATAAAACATATGATGCACCCATACAACTAAGGAAAGTATCGTAATCCCGAATGATGCAACAGCAACAAATTTATAACCAAAAAGTGGTTTCCTCGAATAAACGGGAAATAGTTCTGAAAAGATACCAAACACAGGTAAAACCATCACATAAACTGCTGGATGAGAGTAAAACCAGAAGAAATGTTGGAAAAGGACAGGATCACCACCACCTTCAATTCTAAAGAAACTTGTTCCAAAAGTAAGATCAAAAAACAACATAATAGCACCACCTGTTAGAGCAGGTAATCCAAGTAATTGAAGTAATTGTGCAGCCAAGACAGTCCAAATAAAAATTGGCATTTTAAAGAATCCCATTCCAGGAGCTCGCATTCTTATAATCGTCGTGACAAAATTAACTGCTCCCATAATGGAAGAAATTCCTGACAGCGAAATTGCTGTAATCCAGAGCATTTCGCCGTTTATTATTTTCCCTAATGGATTTTGAATACTTATGGGAGGATATGACCACCACCCTGAAGAAGCAGGACCTCCAGGAACAAAAAAGCTTATTAGTAAAATTATTGAGAAAATTGGTACTAACCAAAATGCTAAAGCATTAAGTTTTGGGAAGGCCATATCTGGAGCACCTATCATTGGAGGAACTAATAAATTAGTTAATCCACTTAGCATTGGGAAAAGGAACAAAAATAGCATTACTGTTCCATGCATTGTATATAGACCGTTGTAAACAGTAGGATCAAAAAGATCAGAGGGAGGGGTAATTAACTCACCTCTAACAAGCATGCCTAAAAGGCCTCCAAGTAATAAAAAAAATAAAGCTGTAACTATATATTGGATTCCAATTACTTTTGCATCAGTGTTAAAACTGAAAAATCTTTTCCAATCATTCGGTCCTTTCGGATAAAGATTTTTAGTCTTAACTAATCTTTGGTCATAATTAACACTTGTCATAATTTGTTCTCATCCATCATGAGGTCTTTTTTCAGAACCAGCATCTTGAACCTTTGGAGCAGGAGCTGGTTTAACAGTAGCCCAACCTCTATTCCCACTTTTTAGCCTTTTATCGTACAAACGGCCTGCAGGATTTAATCCATTTTGAGGTTCTTTTTTTACAGTCTCATTAATCCATTTATTAAATATATCCTCTGATTCAACAATTACATTCGTTTGATTTTGAGAAAAATATGCCCCGCTAAACATAGCATCTCTTAATCTAAAAACCCCTTTTCTTGTTGGGGTCAGAGAATATGTAATAACGCTACCTGGAATGATGTCTTGCTTTAATCTAAATGCAGGTATATAAAAACTGTGAATAACGTCTTCGGTAATTAATCTGAAATTTATTCTTTTATTTATAGGTAAATGTAATTCAGAACTATGTATTCCATTTGGGTAAATAAATTCCCAATTCCATTGTCTTGAAATTACATCAATAGGACCCAAATCAAATGCCTTTTTTTCCTGAACGAAAGGAATCTCTTGATCAAAATTATATTTTGTTTTTGAACCTAAGTTTTCTAGTTTATAATTTACTCGAGTAGCGTAAGTTGCAATTGCTAATACTAAGATTAAAGGTAAAAGAGTCCAGATTACCTCTAACTTTACATTGCCTTCAAGAGGTTCTCCATTACTCTCATCATACTTTGGAGCTCTATTAAATAATAAAATCCATGCCATAGTGCCAGTACAACCCAAAAATATAAATGTGCCAATAGTTGTTTCAAAGGCAAAAAGATTATCTACGTAGTGAGCTGCTTCTGAAGCTTGTATGGGTAACCAGCTATAAGACCAATAACCCATTAGTAAACTAATTAAAGTATTAATTACTATTGCAATTATTAAAATTAGAACAGCTAAATATTTTCTATTATTAAATTTTCTTATTTTTGAATTCATTGAAAAATTTGATTAAGATCTTCCCCTCGAACAAGAAGTTGGTCTGCAGTTATGTGAACACCAAAGTCACTTGCTAGCCAAGCTCCAAGACTGCCATGAAGACCCATTAAAACTAATATTATTGAACCTAAAAATATATAAGCCCAAGATACCTGTCTCCCATAATCTTTCCGAAACACAAATCTCTGATAACCTCTCCAGATTGTCATTGAAATCATTACTAATAAAATTGCTACACCACCTACAGCATGCCAAAGCATTGTTGAAATAGCATTTTGACCAAGTATACTTTTCACTTCAGGTATTGGAACAGCCAATAACATCTCAAAGAAACCTGTTGCTACAGTAAAAAAAGTAATAAATGATGCAGCTAATACGTTATACCAACCAACATCATGGAATCCAACTCTTGTGACAGGAAAGGCAAGAAACCTTAATATCCTTTTCTCAAAGGGATAAAAAGCACCTGCAATATCAAATGCAATTCCAATTGCAAATAAGCCAATTGTTAAGTGTACAAGATTTGGGTGAATTGGAATTTTATAAGGTAAATCATTTGGGCCCAACTTGTCAGATATATCGCTGATGGGTGATTTTATTAAAATTGAAGAAAGAGAATAAAGACCTTTAAATGTTATTAATTTTAAATTATAAAAGTAATGAGAATGGATCATAATATACCCTCTCTAACAGCCTCAACTACTGGAACTGTGTGTAGTCCATAAATCCAAACGAGCATATCTCCAAGGTAAACCTGAGTGCAAACTAATGCTGCTAAAATAATGTCTACGACTACAAATCCTTTTGACAATACTTGCGGATTAGTTTGTCTAGATACATATCGCCATCCCGAAATAACTGAAAGTACTCCTGCAAGGGACCATCCTATTGTGCTGTGATAGTTTAATACATCTCTTGAGACTCCATAAGGATTACTTAATCCAGCTTCAATTTGACCGAATACTATAGCAATAAAAATAGCAATTGTCGCAACTATTAAGTTCAAGAAACTTACTTCAAAAAGATTAGGTTTTTTAAATATGAGGCCTACGAAATCAAAAACAACAGCACCAAGTGCCATCGCAATTACAAAATGTACAACAATAGGATGAATTACATCTATCCAAGGCAAATTCTTTTCATTCAAAGGAGGTAGTAAACTGCATAAAATTGGATCTAAATCGCTCAATATATAAACCAAATAGCTTAATGTTCCGTAAATCATCTGTGAGAAATATTATCTTTTAAGTATTGAAGAACTTCTATCTCAAATTTATATATAATTTTTTATATAAGCAATAACTTTCTAAAACATTTGATAAGTATCTTCCTTGATGTACAAATTTACTATTAATTATGTTCAAATATTTTGTTATAAAGTTGTAAAAATCACTTATTGTTTTTTAAAAATTGGCTATAAATAAAGAAAAATACTTTAAATGGATAATTATATTGATATTTTACTTACATCAATTGGGATAATGATTTATTTTTATGGATTAAAGAAATTATTATTAAATACATCTAACAGCATATAACTTGAATTTTTCTTTATCAATTACCACTTTCTCCAAAATTATAGGAAGGGGTAGTATCTTGTTTCTTTATTTTTACTCCATTATGACTATTACCTGATAGTGATTTCAACTCTCTTCCGGTAAATTCGAAGCCATACTTTTTTGCTAGAGAAGCAATTTCATTGGCTGTTGCAACCTTTGTTACCTCTGAATAAAGTACTTTGTTCTTTTTTAGTTCATCAAGAAATTTGTTTAATTGATTTATTGACAAATTTTTTTCTTTTAAATTAATACTTATTCTATACTCAATCGATTACAAAGCTCATTTTAAATTTTAGTTTATGAAAAAAAGGTAAAAACTTCTTATTGAAAATTCTTGACGTAATTAACTTATAAACTTCTCAATTCCATATTTCTTTACGTACCAAATAAACCATAATGCGACGCTTCCATTTAAAAAGATTGTAAGGGAAATAGAAATAATCAAAAATATTTTCCCTACACCTTTTTCGTTTAAATATTTTTTAGTAAAAGATTTATTTTTATTCATTCAATTGAAAAATAGTTTAAAAACCTCGTTCTGATTTAAGTATTTGGGAAATTAACATTAAAGGTTGATATATTTATAGTGTTAAAATAAACGTCTGGGAATAACTAGGCTACATAAAAGTGTTTTGAATTAGCTATTTTTAATAAATGAATTACAACTTGCTATGAGAAATCTTCTTATCTTAACAATTATGTTAATAACATTCCCTTTCCCCTCATATGCCTCTCATATTGAATTAAAACCTTGTATCGAGATTTCTCATTGTGTAAGAGAAGAGTTAAGTGTCTCGAGTATAGATAAACCATTTGAAAGAATTTCAAGAATTATAGAGAATACTCCTAGAACTGTAATCATTGAGAATGATGGTGATTATTTACACGCTGAAGTAACAAGTAGATTGATGAAATATATCGATGATTTGGAGATTAGTTACTTTCCTGATAATGAAATTATTACTGTAAGATCCGAGTCTAGAGTTGGGGAAGGTGATTTTGGAGTAAATCGAAAAAGAGTTGAATTATTAAAAAGTGAATTCTTAGGAGATAAAAATTAATTAAAAGCAGGAAATTAATGATTCCTAGTTATAAATTTTTTATTGAATTATTAATTTAAAATATCCTTTTGCATTATTTATTCTTTAACTTCTAATTTGTTTAAGCATTTCTTCTTCGCTAATTTCCGTTTTACTCTCTTCTTTAGTTTCTTCTGGCCAAGCTATATCAAATCTTGAAGTTTCTTCTGTCTCAAAAATTTCTGCTGGGTTAGCTTTATTTATCTTTTTTCTTTTTATAAAGACATGATCTACTCTAAGTTTTTCATCAGGTGTAACAATTCTTTCTAATTCAATAACTTCTGTAAATGGAGATGTCTTAAGTTCATTTACAGGTACAACTTTCTTTACTGCGGGAGTTTTTGGCATTAAGTTCTTAATCAATTAACTTATCATATACGGTGTAAAGGTTTTATTGTGAAATACTTAAAATTAGTTGAAAAATTTTATTAAATTAATTCGGATTTACTGATTAATATTAAAGTTTAAATGTCCAGGCGGAATCTGATGCTTCTGAATCTGGATTATTCTTAAGGGCGACCTTTATAGCTTCGTTTTTATTATCTGCGATGACAACCTCATCGAAAGATTTTCCATCTTTTCTTAAAGAGACTCTAAATCTCATTATTTTTATATTTAAAGTATTTATACTTTACTTAAGTCTATAAATTAAGAAACAATTTATTTTTTTTTACTAACTTTTTAGATTCTATTATTAAGTTATTTAAGCCTAAAGTAAGAAAAAAAATTATTTCACAAAAAATTGATTAAGTAATCACATTAATATAATTCTTTTTTATCTTGACGATGTAATAAGAAAATTCAATCTATCTGATTAATAAATTTCCATTATCTATTAACCATCTTTTATGTTGTTTATATAAAAAATCATATTTCTCAACCTCTCTCCAAAAGAACTTTGAGTGATTTGGTTGAATCATATGGCAAAGTTCATGAATCACAACATAGTCAACAATCGAATGTGGTGCCTTTAATAGATGAAAGTTAAAAGTTAATCTGCCTTTCTTATCACAAGATCCCCATCTGGTTTTATAGTTTCTCACTTTCATTTCTGTTGGAGATACTTGAATGATTTTTGAATATCTAATAACTTTTTCTTCTAAAATTTTATATGCTTCTTGGACATACCATTTTTCAACATAATTTTTAATTCTAGATTTTCTTGAGTCTCCAATTTCTGAAGCTCTCACAGTTGTAATTAGATAATCATCAACTAATTTCGTACCAACTTTACCTCCTTCCAAAACTTTTAACTTTAAATTTCTACCAAAAAGAGAGAAAGATTCTCCACTTATAAACTCTCTTTCTTTTAATCTAGGTTGACTTTTTAATTGAATTGCTTTATTCCTTATCCATCTTTCCTTTATTTCTAAAATTTCAACTATTTTTCCATCTCTTACTCTATTGGGGACTCTTATCTGAAGTTCATCGCCAACTATATGAAGTGCTGAAGTTTTTCGTTTTGATCTAACGACTTCGACTTTTAATCCAAACAACTCTTTTGGAATTGAACTCATTTGAATTTAACCCTTGCAAGCTCAATAAATCTCACAATAACTATATCAAGACTTATTAAGGCTTGCTACTTAAGGAAAACCTTTTAATAAAAATACTTAGGAAGAAAAATAAATTTCTTATCTAAAGTTCAATCCTTGCTTCTAACCACTTCAAAAATTATTCCTTCATAGCAGGAGAATTAATATCTATTCGATCCTCTCTCATTAGTAATTAAGAAAAATTAATTTTTCAAAAAGTAGATAATAATTTATTCTTGACAGAAGTAAAAGAGGTAGTTAACTAGATTTATGGCCTTTATAAGTTTATGTATCCTGAAGGAACATTAATTGACTCTAAATATAAAACCATAGTAGTTTTTGAAAAGGATTTAAATAATCCTGAAAATGAGGGATTTATTTGTTTTTGGG
>CAYNKY010000016.1:0-23339 GCA_964397895.1 uncultured Prochlorococcus sp. | reverse complement strand
ACCATAGGTTTGCATTTAGGAAGTGATTAGCTTAAACGTTTTGAGAATACTTTAAATTTAATCAAACATCTGCTTTCACAACAAAATTGTAAAGGTTATTAATGCTATTTAAATATTTAATAATCTTGAAAGTTGCAAAAGATTGACTAGCAATTCAATTTTAATCAGACCACATCTGGATTTTAAAGATTTATTGAATTTAAATAAAGACATTAGAAAAATAAGAATTCAATGAAAATCTTTTTATGCTGACATTAATAATTTTTTGTGAAATAAAACTATTTTTCTATTGCCTCTTTGAAAATCAGTTATTAAAAAGAGAATAAGGTCTTATATATTATGACTATTTCATCAAAACCTCTTAATAAAGTTTCTTTGGAAATGAAATCAGAAATTCATTACAAAAAGGCCGCCGAAGTTTATAGAAAGTCAAAACAATATAATAATATGCTTAATCTTTATCCAATTCTTCAAAATATGCTTCTGGAATGTAAAGATGAGAATTTAGTTCAATAAAAAATTTTTCTTAGAGCAAATATAATTATGCAGCCAATTTACTAGAATCATCAAATAAGTCTTTTTCGATGAGAAGCTTCTTACATGATTCAACATTGTAAATAGGATTTGGATTCCATGGTTTATTTTGTCCAATAGGAGAACTTTTCCAATGTATTCCAGGTTTTAAAATGCCATACTCTCTTAATTCAGAAAGTTCCTTTTCTTTAATTCTCAGTTTTCTTGAAGCATCACTGGATAAAACCCAGAATTCACCCAACATTGTATTTTAACTATATTGATATTCCTTAATAACGTTTATCTTGCAAATTTAAAAGGGGCAAATTAATAAAATTTTTTTTAGATTTTTAAAAAGCCTGTTTCTTTAAGGTTTTTGATAAAGAATTAATTTTTATTTGATTAAGAAATATAAAACGGAGAACTTTCATTTAAAAATATTTTATTTTCTTCTTTTGTTTTGTTTAAAGATTTAAATTTCAAATAAATTTTAGAGTTGATATTAGCCTTTTTAAAATCAATCAAGCCCATAGACCAATCCTTTGATTTTTCTAATTCATTTTCAGAAATCACACAATTTATATCTTTATCAAGAACAGATACCAATAAAAAAGATTTCTCCCCTCTTGAAATATACTCATTTACTATGGCAAAGTGTTTTAGACCATGGATACCTATTCTTGAAGACCAAAATAGATTCATATTTTTTTTAATTTATTTACTTTTAGATATATTTTTATATTCTTTTCTTATTTGATCCAAAAGACTTTTCCTTTGAATTAAATAAGAAGAGGAATCAATTTTAGAAAGATCATATCTTTCTTTTTTTGTTAAATTCATCCATGTATTGAGATTTGTTTTATTTAAAGTGAAATGTCTCTTCTTTCTTGAGTATCTTTTAAAAAAATTAATTAAAATCAAAATAAAAAAAATAGTTAAAAAAGATAAAATTAAAATTATCATATCCCCCGTATTTGTTTGAAGTTTAGATTCTTATTGATCCATCTCTCTAATTTATCATTATCATCTATTGAAATTGTCTCTTCCTGATTATTTATATTATTTTCTTCAAAAAGTCTTATAGAAATTTCCCGTTTACTTGCCTCATCGTCGCCAATTACTATTATACTTTTGGATCTTAATTTATTAGCCTTTTTGAACTGCTTTGAAAATGAAGATCCACTCACATCTAATTCGGTAATAATATCAAAACGATGTAATTTTCTTGATATTTCTAAAGCTAAAGATTCTGCTAATTCTCCTTTATTCACAATATAAATATCTGTATATCTATATACTTCACAATCTTTACCTACAAGCAACATTAATCTTTCTAAACCCATTGCGAATCCTATCGCTGGAGTTTTAGATCCTCCCATCTGTTCGATTAAATTATCGTATCTTCCTCCTCCACAAACTGTCGCTTGAGTTCCTAATAAATCACTAGTTATTTCAAAAGCAGTATGAGTGTAATAATCTAAGCCTCTTACTAATTTTGGATTTTCTTTAAAAGGAATTTTCAAATCATCAAGTTGTGTTTTAATGAAATCATATCTTTTTATACTATCTTCAGAAAGAAAATCGATTAGCTTTGGCGCCTCCTGAAGAATTTCTTGAGTCTGAGGTATTTTTGTATCTAAAATCCTCAAAGGATTTTTATCAATTCTTAATTTGGAATCATCATCTAAATATTGAGAGTTTTTTTTAAGCCAATAAACAAATGATTTCTGGAATTCTAATCTATCTTTAACATCACCTAAGCTATTTATTTCTAAATTCAAAGAACTTACCCCTAATTCTTGCAAAATATCCCATGCTAAAGAAATAATTTCAACATCACTTCTTGGAGATTGATAACCAAGGAATTCGACTCCTAATTGATGAAATTGTCTTTGTCTTCCAGCCTGAGGTCTCTCATATCTAAACATTGGGCCCATATACCAAAATTTATGAGGAGAGCCTAAAAGATTTCCACTATTTATGTAAGCCCTGGCAACTGATGCAGTTCCCTCTGGTCTTAAGGTACAAGATCTTTCCCCTCTATCAATAAAGGTATACATCTCCTTATTAACAACATCTGTCCCTTCTCCAATTCCTCTAATAAATAAATCTGTTAATTCTATAATTGGAGTCCTTATTTCCTTTATAGATGATCTGAATAATTGCTGTTTTATAATTCTTTCAACATTTTGCCACTTTATTAATTGGGGAGGTAGGAGATCAAAAGTTCCTCTGAGATTTTTAAAAGTATCCAAAATAATTCAAGATTTTAAATTGAGTAAAATTTAAAGTTAAACACTACTCAAAATGTATTAATCTTAATTTAACATTTAGCAAATTTCTTGAAAACTAATAAAAAAATTGATAATCAACATTGTGGGACAAAACCAAAAAAAATAGCTTTTGGAATAGCTCCTCTTGGTATCATATCAATTGGCATTGTTCCAATGGGGGTAATAAGTATTGGAGTTGTTCCAATGGGTGTATTTTCTTTTGGAGCAGTTGCTATGGGTATTGTAAATTTATCTATAGTTGGTATGGGAATAATCTCTTCTGGAATCACGACAATGGGAGTATGGGAATATTCCCCAAGATCAAATGCTCACAATCACAGTGCAGAAAAAACTTTTATGAAAGATAGAGAATTATTGCTAAGAAAAAATAAGATGATTTTTAATAGTAAAAAAGAGGCTGAAATAATGGCAGATAGTTTGAATTGTGAAGGAGCTCATAAGATGGGGAATTATTGGATGCCATGCTCTTCACACTAAAATTAATTTAAAATTTGAACTTGAAAATCTAATCCTACAGCTTCTTTTTCTGATAATTTTCTCGTCCACGCTCCTTGAATAGGGCTATTCCAACGAAAGCCAGCATTTTTAGCAAGTGTTCTTTCTTCATAACTTACTATTGCTTTATATAGGAATCTAGGTTCTGATGCTTTAACTAATAAATCTTCTAAATTGTCTAATTTTTTAAATACTTCTGAAAGATAATAGCAATCTGATAATGCTCTGTGCAAACTCCATACAGGAATATTAAAAGCAAGGGCCAAATCAGTAACAGATGGTCTTCTTTTTAAATTCTTCTTAAATGACCAATCTATGTCATCAAGACTACAAACCCATCTTTTATCTAGATTAGGTAAATGTCCTTTACCAAACCATTTTTTATCAAATTCAACATTGTGAGCGACTATTAGATCACATACAGAAACAAAATCCATGAATAAATTGATTGAATTACGCCAAGGTTGATTTATTCTCGATACATCAGCAGATATCCCATTAATACTTTCTGCATTATTATTATTTACTGGTAATAAAAAAGATAATTGAGAAAGAACTGACTTTGAAGAGATATGGAAAAGGATACAACCAACTTCAATTACTTCATCTTTTTTTTCATCTAAGCCTGTAGTCTCTGTATCTAAAATCAAAATTGAATCTAGCAATTTATTCTTGTGATTAATTTCAGCAATATCTTTATTTTTTACTAAGAAATTTTTATCTTCAGAAAAATTTTTCAATTTTGTATTCAGAAAATCTAGCTGATCAATTTCATTCTTATTAGAAGCTTCCAAATTAGTAACTCAAATATGTATCCCTATATTGACGCATTTATTTTATTTTTCTTTAAAATTAATATTAGTTAATCTATCATTTTTTAAAGATTTCTTGAATAAAAATAAGAATTTAAATGCCATATTTTCAATTCCAATTTAATACTTTTTGTTATTGGCCATCAAATCCAAAAAAAATAATTGAATTTATTGGAGGTAGCTATCTTGCTTCAAAACCAGACTTGACTTACAAGAGATTCATAGCAAATTTACTAAAAAGAAATTATGCTGTACACGCTTATCAATATATCCCTAAATTTGACCATCAAGAAATTTCTATAAAAGCATGGAAGGATTTTAAAAAATGTAAAAAGATCCTTGATACTAGATTGAAAAAACAACTTGCAACTGTAAGAATTGGCCATAGTCTCGGTTGTAAATTACATTTAATTTCTCCTGATGGAGGAAGGAATTGTGAGAAATTTATTTCAATAAGCTTTAATAATTTTGGAGCAAATAATTCAATCCCTCTTTTAAAAAAAATCTCACAAAATTTAGAATTTCAAAGCGAATTCAGCCCAAGTCCTAGAAAGACTTTTAATATTATTAAAAATACATATGTCCAAAATAACAATTTATTACTTAAATTCGATTCTGATAAGTTAGATCAAACTGAGGCCCTTTTTGATTGTTTAAAAATTAGGTCCGAAGATAATTCTAAGAGTATGATTTTTAAGGGGAACCACACTCTTATTGCTAGTGCAGGAATTCGTAAAGATTTATTTGGCAAATGGGCTGATGATGATCTTAAAATAAAAACAATTGAAAATATATCAAAACTAATTGACAGTTTCAACTAAGAGTTTTCCTTTAATTTTTCTAAGACTGAACTATCTTCCAATGTACTAATATCTCCACTTATTTTTTCTCCAGAAGCTATAGACCTAAGAATTCTTCTCATTATTTTTCCACTTCTAGTTTTAGGTAATGCATCGGAAAATACTATCTTTTCTGGTTTAGCTATGATCCCAATTTCACTAACAACATGTTGCTTTAATTCATTAATCAAATTTTCTGAGTTAACAAAATCCTTTTCTAAAGAAACGAATGCAACTATCGATTCCCCTTTTAAATCATCTTTTTTACCTACAACAGCTGCTTCTGCTACAGACTTATGACTAACTAATGCAGATTCAATTTCCATTGTACCTAATCTATGTCCTGAAACACTTATGACATCATCAACTCTACCCATTATCCATATATATCCATCATCATCTTTTCTTGCTCCATCTCCAGCAAAATAAACATATTTTTTCTCTTTAAAAGGGATAAAATCCCAGTAGTTTTTTTTATATCTTTCTGGATCTCCATGAATTGTTCTCATCATTCCAGGCCATGGATTTTTTATTATCAGATATCCACCTTCATTAGATTTGACTTTCTCACCGTCTTTATTTACTATCTCAACTTCAATCCCAGGCAAAGGATAAGTTGCTGATCCTGGCTTGGCATCAACTGCTCCCGGCAAAGGACTTATCATTATTCCTCCAGTTTCAGTTTGCCACCAAGTATCAACAATAGGACAAAGTTCTTTACCAATTACATTTCTATACCAAATCCATGCTTCTGGATTTATTGGTTCTCCAACTGTTCCCAGAAGTCTTAAACTTGACAAGTCATACTTATCTGGAATTTCTCTTCCAGATTTCATGAAAGATCTTATTGCAGTAGGTGCAGTATAGAAAATAGAGACCTTATACTTTTGAATAATTTCCCAAAAAGCTCCTAAATTAGAGGGTCTAGGAACACCTTCATACATTAAAGTTGTTGATCCATTAGATAATGGACCATAAACTATATATGAATGACCAGTTATCCAACCAACATCTGCTGTGCACCAATAAATATCATCATTTTTTATATCAAACACCCATTTAAAAGTTAAATGAGACCATAAGTTATACCCAGCAGTTGTATGAACAACACCTTTTGGTTTGCCTGTAGATCCTGATGTATAAAGAATAAATAATCTATCTTCACTATTCATAATTTCTGGTTGGCACCAATCATCTTGATCCTTTAATAATTCGTGCCACCAAATATCTCTTCTCTTATCCATAAAAATAGATTTTTCAGTCCTTTTAACGACAATAACTTTTTCAACTACTTTATCTGCACCAGCTTTTATTGATAAATCAACAGCTTTCTTCAATTCAATCTCTTTATCTTTTCTAAAACCCCCATCAGCAGTAATGATAAATTTCGCATTTCCATCCACTAATCTGTCTTTTAATGATTCAGAAGAAAAACCTCCAAAGACAACAGAGTGAGGAGCTCCTATTCTTGCACAAGCAAGCATTGCAATAGTAGCCTCTGGAATCATTGGCATATAAATACAGACTAAATCACCTTTTTTAACTCCAATAGATTTAAGTGCATTTGAAGCTTTACAAACCTCTTTTAGAAGTTCCTTGTATGTGAATTTTTTATTATCTCCTGGTTCTCCTTCCCAGATAAGAGCTACTTTATCAGCGAGACCATTTTTCACATGCCTATCTAGACAATTATGCGTAATGTTAAGTTTACCTTCTGGGAACCATTTAAAGAATGGGGCATTCTCCTTATCTAAAACAGTTTTAAATGTTTCAAACCATTCAATTTCTGATTTAGCAAAATTTCCCCAAAATTTTAAAGGATCATTTTTTGATTGTTCCTTTAAATTTGATAGTTTTGCAAAATTCCCAATATTAGCTTTCTCTGAAAATTCTTGCGATGGGGGAAAAATTCTATTCTCCTCCAGAATATTATTAATTGAATTTTTCGTATTGAGTTCCATTTTTAAAAAGCTTTTTCTAAATTGAAGCAAAGTTTTCTTATTTGCCAACAAAAATTAAGGTAATTTAAAACTTTTCTAATTAATAAAGACGACTTAATACAAATGCTGGTAAAGCCATTAAAGCACGTTTAGATTCGGAATCAGGTAGCCATAATATCGCATCTTTTGACTTTGTCGCAAAATCTTCAGCTAATTTTCTTGATTTATTTATAGCATTTGAATTCATAATAATTTCTAATGCATTTTGTAAATCATCTTTTTCAGCAAGTTCCCTATTAATTAAAAGTGCAAGATTTTTATTTTCTTCAAGTGCATATAAAACTGGAGCCGTTAAATAGCCGCTCGCGAGATCACTTACAGCAGGTTTACCCAATTGTTTATCATTCCCAGTGAAATCTAAAATGTCATCAACCACTTGAAATGCAAGTCCAATATTTTTACCAAACTCATAAAGCATATTTAATTCTTTTTCCTCAATATCACTTAAAACTCCTGCTGCTTTTGAACTATTGGCAATTAAAGAAGCTGTTTTACAATAACTTTTATTTATGTATTTTGAAAAAGTCTGTCCAGAATCATATCTGTTTAGATTTTGCTTAATCTCTCCCTCAGCCAAATCCATTATCACTCTACTAAGTAACTTAACTACATTTACATTATCTAAATTAGCTAGATGCCAACTTGCTTGAGCGAAAAGAAAATCACCTGCCAAAACAGCTACTCTTGTATTAAATCTACTATGAACTGTTTCCACTCCTCTTCTTATTGAAGCTTCATCAACCACATCGTCATGAACTAAGGATGCAGTATGTATCATTTCTGTTATTTCAGCTAATCTTTTATGTTTTGATGTAAGTCGTGAGTCAATTGAAATAGCTTTTGAAATTAGTAAAACTATTCCTGGTCTTAATCTTTTCCCTCCAGCCGCAAATAAATGTTCTGCTGCAGCTTGAAGAATTGGGTGACCAGCACCAATTAAATTTTTAAGTTCCAAGATAAGATCTTCAAGATCCTTCTCAACGGGTTGTAATAGCTCTGTGACTGTAGTCATATTTACCTCTTCCTACATACTAAAGGAATAAGGACTATGTTCGTAGGCTAACTAAGCTAATTTTTTTATTAATTTCTAACCAATTTGTCACTTTCTGAGAAAATTCGTCAATATTGCCGGTAGCAAAAAATTCTACGTTGGCATAATTAGCTTTAATTAGATTTTTTCTTTTTGTCATAAAAAAATTATTTAGATTTTCAACTAGAGGTAAAGAAGGATCAATAATTCTAATTTTCATTGGAATTTTTTTTCTTAAAACATCATAAATTAATGGATAATGACTGCAACCCAAAATTATTTCTTCTACTGACTCTTTAAGTAAGGGGTCTAGATAAATATCCGCTAATTTAATTATTCGGTTAAAATCTGTAGGTAGTTTTTCTATTTCAGCCACAAAATCTTGACATGATTGCTGAAATACCTTTATCCCCATCTGTCGAGATTCAATAGCTGTTTTATAGAATGATGATTCTACTGTTGCCTTGGTAGCAAGAACTCCAATTTTTTTACTAGTAATAATACCTGAGACTGAAGTTATTAAATCAAAACATGGAATCTGCAAATTTCCTCTTAAAATATCAAGTGCACATGAATTTGTAGTGTTGCAGGCTATTAATAATGCATCTAAATTTTTATCAGCGAACCAAGCAGATATTTGACTCGCAATTAATCTTATTTCTTTAATTTCTTTATTTCCATATGGATTCCTCTCATTGTCAGCAAGGTATATCACTTCAACATCATTTCTGGAGGAGAGTAAAGCATTCATTACACTAAATCCTCCTATTCCACTATCAAATATTCCTAATCTAAGTTTCAACCTACTCTCTTAAGATACTCTAATATGCCTTTTGCAATTGCATAAGCAACTTTCTTTCTATGACTGGGCTTCTCAAGTCTTCTCGCATCTAATTTACCTGTTAAGAAACCAATTTCAACAAGAACCGCAGGCATATTCGTTCTCCTAATAACAAAATATCTTCCCGTTCTTACTCCCCTATCTGGGCTCCCTGGAGATACTCTCAAAATTTGTTTTTGAATTCTTTCGGCCAAAAGTCTTCCTCTCCATCCAGAATAATAAAATGTTTCTAATCCACTAATATTTTTTTTCTTTCCTACAGAAGCGTTTGCATGAATACTCACAAAGATATCTGCACGTGTTTTATTAGCAAGAGCGACTCTGGGATATAAATCCAAATCAACTTCGCTTGATCTTGTCATTCTCACTTTTACTCCCTTTTCTCTCAATAACTTAGTAACAATTTTTGATACATCTAAAACTACATCAGTTTCTCTTAATCCATCTATTCCTACGGCTCCTGAATCTGGTCCTCCATGTCCAGGATCAATAACTACATAATATTTACTTCTTTGAACATTTGGGAGCCTTATTGAATTAAATTTTTTTTCTTTTTTTATTTCAAAATTTTTAAAAGAAGATATTACAGATCTTGAAACATTTCCCTCTTTTATAGTTTTAAAAGATCGATTGGGAAAAGAAGTGAGCTTAATTCTCCATTTATTTTCATCAATTCCAACTAGTTTCAATTTATATGGATTTAAATTTTTATTAGGATTAAATTCAATAACTAATCTTGTTTTTCCTTTATCGGGCTTACCCAACCTTATTTCCTTAATCGGGCCATTCCCTTTAATAATCCTTGGATTAACTAATTCACCTTTAAAATCTATCCAAAATCTATCCCCATAGAAATCATTTGCTTCTTGAAAATATGCCTTTAGTTTTGAATTTGATTTTGTTCTTAACTCCAAAACACCATTTGATTTCATAGCCCAAGCGGCTAATTCGCTAGATGCTTTAGTAGGTGAATTTATAGGAATTATAAAAAGCAGAAGTGAAAAAAAATGGACAAAATATTGAAAGTTTATTTTTATCATTATTATGCAAAAATGCTTGGTTTTCTATGTTTTAAACTTGGCATCTGCTCTCTTATCTTTCTAACTCTTGAAGTATCAGCAGGAGCAATAGCAGCACCTTGTGTTTTTCCTGCATCGGAAAGTACTGTTCCCCATGGATCAATCACCATAGCATGACCATGACTTTGCCTCCTACCATAGTGAATACCTGTTTGGGCAGGTGCTACTACATAAGCAGTATTTTCAATCGCTCTAGCTTGTAACAAAACTTGCCAATGATCTTTTCCTGTAAAGGCAGTGAAAGCAGCGGGTATCATCATTAATTCAGCACCATTATCTGATAAATATCTATAAAGCTCAGGAAATCTCACGTCATAACATATTGATAATCCAACTTTACATAACCCTGGAACATCAATTATTGGTGGTTTCTTTGATCCAGATAAAATGGTTGAAGATTCTTTATATAGGTTGCCATCAGGAAGATCTACATCGAAAAGGTGAATCTTATCATAATTACCCAAAATCAGTCCATCCTTTCCATATAAAGCAGATCTATTCAAGATATGACTTTCGTCTCCTGCTGGCACAGGATAACCTCCTCCTAATAAAAAAACTTGATATCTTTGGGACATTGTTTTAAGAAAATTTGCACACTTAACAGATAAATCATTTGCATATTTAAGTTTTTCAGAATCATCACCTAAAAAGGCGAAATTCTCAGGTAAACCTATTAATTCAGCACCCCTTCTTGAAGCTAATTCTATTTGTTCTTCCGCTTCTGAGAAATTTCTTTCAATATTAGAAGTACTTGTTATTTGCAATGCAGCAACCAAAAAATCTGTCAAAATTTTAACTCCAAGAAAAATAATTCATAATTTTATGAGGCACGAATAACCCCTCTCTCAAATTGTTTAGGCACAACATCCAGACAATCAAGTTGAGAACAACATTTAAAATCATCTTCATAATCACCAATCCTTGTCAATCTTTTGCCATGAGTTGCTGTTTTTAAACATCCTAATATATCTCCTTTCCAATAATGCCAAAGCGCAATAGCTGCATTTAATTCATCATTAACAATATTCACCTCAGATTGGCAATTTTCTACAAGATATGATGCCAAAGCACCAGCTGCTAAAGAATCCTCCAAAGAATAAGAACCTTCCCATCCGCTTCCTAAAATTAAAATATTGTTTTTATTTAATGAAATAATTCTTTCTGCTACCGCCTTTCGATTTGTTAAGGCCATTGAAAAAAGATATTTTATATCTTCAACTTTTTGAAGTGCTTTTGTTCCGTTTGTAGTACTCATAAATAATCTTTTACCTAATACAACATCTTTTTTGACTGACAAAGGAGAATTTCCAAGATCAAATCCATTAATTTTTTTCCCACCTCTTTCTGCAAGCATCAATCTTTTACTTGGCTCCCAATTCATTGCCTTATCTTTCAGCAAATCTAAATCTGCGAAGACTTCAATAGAATCAGCCCCATTTGTTAAAGCCCATGAAATAGTGGTAGTAGCTCTTAATACATCTATAACTACTGCTATATCAGAATCATTACTTGGCACGTCAGAAGCGACATGATAATAATTTAAGTTAATTGACATGCCAGAATTTTAAAAGAAAACTAAATTAAAAACATTATAAGAAGATTCGTAAAGATTTAATAGTTTTACAATTATTTAGTTTGAGCTTAAATAAAAAACCCTGAAGGAATTTATATTGATATTATTAAATCATTTATACAAAGTTTGATAGCTTGATATCCATTATGAATGAATACCGTACGGTAAAAGGTGGCGGAAGTTTACAAGGTATAGTCAATGTTCCAGGAGACAAATCTATTTCTCACAGATCCTTAATATTAGGAAGTCTTGCTAATGGAATTACAACTATTGAAGGGTTTCTATACTCTAATGACCCCTTATCAACAGCAAATTGCTTAAGAAAATTAGGAATAGAGATTCCCAAAATAGTTAAAGAACAACCTTTTGAAATAAAAGGTAAAGGACTTGATGGCTTTGAAGAACCTTCCGAAATTCTTAATTGTGGAAATTCTGGAACAACTATGCGCCTTTTGATGGGAGCACTTGCTGGAAAAAAAGGAAAGAACTTTATATTAACTGGCGATAAATCCTTATCTGAAAGACCAATGGCTAGAGTATCTAAACCTCTAAAAATAATGGGAGGTAAATTATTTGGTAGAGATAATGGTAATAAAGCTCCAATATCAATTTCAGGTGAAAATCTAAAAGGTTGCGTAATAGGGACCCCAGTTGCTAGTGCTCAAGTTAAATCAGCTATTTTGCTAGCAGGTTTAACCGCCTCAGGTTCAACTTCTGTAATTGAGCCTGCTTCATCTAGAGATCATACTGAAAGAATGTTAAAAGCATTTGGGGCAAATATTGAGGTAAGAGGAGAATTTGGAAGAAACATAGTAATAAATCCAGGGAGTAGTTTAAAAGGTCAAAAAATATTAATTCCAGGGGATATTAGTTCTGCTGCTTTTTGGATGATTGCAGCATCAATAATTCCTAATTCCAAAGTTACTATTAAAAATGTAGGTTTAAATCCAACAAGAACTGGAATATTAGATGTAATGGATTTAATGGGATGTGATTATGAAATTAAAAATCAATCAATAATAGCTGGCGAACCGTTAGGAGATATTTCTATTAAAACAGCCAGTAACCTTAAATCATTTGTAATAGAAGGGGATATATTACCTAAGTTAATCGATGAGATTCCGATATTAACAGTTGCTGCTTGTTTTTGCAGTGGTGTATCTCAAATCAAAGATGCTTCTGAATTACGAGTTAAAGAAACCGATAGATTAAATGTAATGGCAAAGCAATTAAATAAATTCGGAGCAAATATAGAAGAGAAAGAAGATGGGCTTATTATTTATGGAGACTCAAAATTTATAGGCACTGAGGTTGATAGTGAAACTGATCATAGAGTTTCAATGAGTCTCGCTATTGCATCAATTTTAGCTAAAGGATCTTCAAAAATTTATAGAGCAGATGCTTCTGATATCTCTTATCCAAATTTTTGGGAAGATCTAAATTCTCTTTTATGATATTGAACAAATTTATTGGAAAATTTACACCCGATTATTACAAAAGATGGAACTATTACATTAAAAAGTTTTCAATATAAAGAAAACTTTCATAGTTCTAGTGGTGCTTTACATGAAACCAAGCATAAATTTATTAACCCTTCATTGCTGAAAAGATTTAAAGATAGATCATTAAGTGTTTTAGATATTTGTTTCGGTCTAGGATATAATTCTGCTCAACTTTTTCATGAGTTAAGAATACAATCATCAGCACTCAAATGGTATGGATTAGAAATAGACAAAAGGCCTATAAAATATGCTCTAAAAAATAAGAAATTTATAGAATTATGGGATTCAAAAACACTTGAAATTTTAAACCTTATATATTTTAAGGGAGAATATATTGATAAAAATTTTAACTGCAAATTATTATGGGGAGATGCAAGAAAAGAAATCAATAAAATTCCTGCGAATATAAATTTTGATTTAATTTATCTGGATGCTTTTTCTCCTCAGAAATGTCCTGAAATTTGGTCTGAAGAATTTCTTTCTAAATTAGTTAGTAAATTAGATAAAACAGGTTGCTTGATAACTTATTCTTCATGTGCAGCAATTAGAAAAACATTTTTGAATCAAGGTTTAAAGATATTTAACATTAAACCCAAATCATCTAAAGAAGGGATTTGGAGTTATGGAACTTTTGCCTCCTTTGAAACTCACAACGGTAATCCATATATTCTGGAATTATCAGATATGGAAAAAGAACATCTTGAAACAAAAGCGGCTGTTCCATATAGAGATCCAAGAGGAAATTCTTACTCAAAAGACATATTGATATCAAGAAATAATGAACAACTAAACTCTAAACTTTTAGATACTAATTTATGGAGAAAGAAATGGAAAATGGCCAAATAATAGTCTAATAGTTAAATTTATATAAAATCTTAAAACATATGTTAGCTGTTGCAATATTAGCCGCAGGCAAAGGGACAAGAATGGTCAGTTCACTTCCAAAAGTCTTACATAAACTTTCAGAAAAAACTCTTCTATGCAGAGTAATAGATACATGTATTGGTTTAAATCCAGATAAAATTTATGTTGTTGTAGGACATAAATCAAATATGATCAAAGAATCATTATCAGATCATGAACATATAAAAAAGATAAATTTTATTTTGCAAGAACCTCAATTAGGGACTGGACATGCTGTTCAAATCTTGTCAAAAGAAATAAATAATTTCAAGGGTAATTTACTAATTCTTAATGGAGATGTTCCTCTAATAAAAAAACAATCCTTAAAAAAACTTATCCAAACTCATGAATCAAATTATTCAGATGCAACATTAATTACATCATTACAAAACAACCCTTTTGGTTATGGAAGAGTTTTTATAAAAGATAATTTAATTGAAGAAATAATAGAAGAAAAAGATTGCGATACAAAAGAAAAGAAAAATAAACTCATAAATGCAGGCATTTATTGTTTTGATAGTAATAAGTTATTTAATGTAATTAATAAACTAGAGGCAAATAATAAACAAAAAGAAATTTACTTAACTGATACAATAAGATTTTTAAAAAAATCAATATCTTTTCAAATTGAAAACAATGATGAGATACAGGGAATAAATAATCGAATTGATCTAGCTAAGTGTGAAGAAATCATGCAAAGATCAATTAAGGAAAAACATATGCTTAATGGGGTTACATTTATAAATCCAGAAAGTTCGTCAATTAGTGAAGATGCTGAAATTGGTCTTGATGTAATTATCGAATCAAATTCCCATATTAGAGGATGCTCGAAAATCTCAAATAATTGTAATATAGGTCCAAATTCTTATATAAAAGATAGCATTATTAAAGAAAACACAACAATAAAAAATTCGACAATACTCAATTCTGAAGTAATGGAAAATGTTTGTATAGGCCCTTATAGCCATATAAGACCAGGTTGTTCAATCTCTTCTGGAAGTAAAGTTGGGAATTTTGTAGAGATCAAAAATAGTTCCATTTCACAATCAGTAAAAATTAACCATTTAAGCTATGTAGGAGATAGTGTTGTTGGTAAATTTACAAATATTGGTGCTGGAACAATAACCGCGAATTTTGATGGGGTGAACAAACACATAACATCCATAGGAGATAAATGTAATATTGGTTCAAATACAGTTTTAATTGCTCCTGTGAATATTGAAGATTCCGTAACAACTGGTGCAGGTTCAGTCATTAATAAGAATGTTGAAAAAAATTCATTAGCTATATCAAGACCAAAGCAAGTCAATATAAAAAACTGGAAAAAATAATTTACTCTAAAAGTGAAATTAATTGCTCTAATTTCCAATATCTACTCCCTTTAATTAATAAAATATCTCCTTTTTTTGTACTTCTATTTAAAATTTTACTTACTAAATTGATATCATTCTCAAAGACTATTTTATTTGTTGAATATACATACTCCATCAATTTAATTCTCATCTCAGAATTACATAAAAATATGCATTTCTGAATATCTACATGCAAAATTAAATCTATAATTTCCTTATGATATTTAATAGATCTATCCCCCAATTCTTGCATACTTCCAAATACTAAAAAATGATTTCCAGGATAATCAAGAAGTAAATTTATACAGGCTTTAACAGATTCTGGAGATGCATTATAACTCTCATCCAATATAGTTAATTTCTTTGTATCAATTATTTTGTTTCTGCCATTTATTTCTTTAAAACTAAATTCAGTAAATTCATCGAAATCAATACCAAGTTCTTTAGCAATTGCGTATGTAAATAAAAAATTACGAACATTATGCGATCCTTTAAATGATATTTTAAATTTCTTATTCTCAATAGTTATTAAATTATCTGATTTATTATAAGAACCAGTTAAACAATCATAAAGATTACTGGAATAATCTTCTTCTTTATCACTTTTTAATCTTACTTTTAAGATTCTTCCTCTCCATGAATATTTCAGGTTTTCATCTATTAAGGGCTCATCAAACGGAATAATTACCAACCCATTTGGATTTAAATACTTTACGATTTCACATTTTGCTTGTGCAATAATATTTCTTGAGCCTAAAAGACCTATATGAGAACTGCCAATATTTGTTATGACGGCTATATCTGGCTCAGAAAATCTGGAAAGATTTTCTATTTGTCCAAGCCCCCTCATACCCATCTCTAATATCAATAATTTATCTTTCTCATCGCAATTGTTAATTGTTAAACAAACTCCAATTTCATTGTTGTTATTTCTTTTAGAAGCTTCTACTTTTCCATAGCTCTTTAGTACTTCCTTCGCCATCTCTTTAGTAGTAGTTTTACCAACTGAGCCTGTAATAGCGATGACTGGTATATTTAATTTCCTCCTTTTTAGTAAAGATAATCTTTGAAAAGCTTTTACAGTATCTTTAACACTCCAAAAAGGTAAATATTTTGGTACTAATTTTTCATTGCCTTTGGTAATAATTACTGCCTTTACTTCCTTTTCAATGAGACTATCAATAAAATTATGACCATCAAAATTATTTCCTTTAATCGCTACAAATAAATCTTCTGATGAAATATTTCTGCTATCAATACTAATTTTTTCAAAAGAAAGTTTTTTATTTTTTGATTTATTCCAATTTATATCACCTAATAAATTATTAATCTCATTTATTGAAAATCTCATTAAAATTCAATCAAGTTTTTCTAAGCGATGGATCAGCAGATTGTCCATAAGAGAATTTCTCAATTTCTTCAACATCAGGAGATGGTTCTTTAATTCCGCAGACATCTTTATATAAAACTTCATATTCTAATGCAGATTTTTCCCAACTAAATTCTTTACTCATTGCTCTTCTTTGAAGAGATTTCCAGCTATCTTTATGTCTAAAAGCTTCCCAAGACCTCACCAAAGCTGTATAAAAATCTATTGGCTCGAATCTATCAAAACAAAATCCAGTTCCTTTATTAGTTTCTGGATCATGTTGTGTCACGGTATCAACTAAACCTCCAACTTTCCTTACAATTGGTATAGAACCATACCTCATGGCAAGTAACTGACTTATGCCGCAAGGTTCGAATCTGCTTGGCATTAAAAACGCGTCAGATCCTCCATATATAAGTCTTGAAAGAGCATCATCATAAGTAAGAAACACTGCAAAGCGTCCGGGGTAATCAACGGCTAATTGCCATAAACCAGATTCAAGAGATCTATCTCCAGTGCCTAAAACAACTATTTGTGAATCTGTGTATGCAAGCAATCTTCTTGCGACTTGTAAAAGTAAATCAACACCTTTTTGATCAACTAATCTCCCAACCATACCTAATAAATATTTTTTATCATTAATTTCTAATCCCATTTCTCTCTGTAATATTTTTTTATTTTCTATTCTTCCCTCAAGATTATTTAAGTCAAATTTAGAGGGCAAAGCATTATCTCTTGAGGGATTCCATTCATTTAGATCTATACCATTTAATATGCCTCTTAATTTTCCTGAGATGTAATTTAAGAGGCCATCGAGACTTTCTCCGTACTCACTAGTTTTTATCTCCTCAGCATATGTAGGGGAGACTGCATTTACTCTATCTGAGTACAACATTGCTGCAGCCATAGTATGGTCTCCATGCATATACCATGGGCACCATGTCATTTTCTCTAACTTCCACCGCCATGGTCCTTGATATTTAAGATTATGGATTGTAAAAACAGTACTTATCTCTGGATCTTGATGCATCCAAACAGGAATCATGCCTGTATGCCAATCATGACAATGTAGAACCTGAGGTTTCCAGCAATTCCAAGCAAACTCAGCAGTAGCACTTGCAAAAAAAGTAAACCTCCAATCTTCATCTTCACCTCCGTATATCATTTCAGAATCAAATGAAGGATGTGCAACTAGATAAATCTGATAATCATGCGTTGGATGTCTAGCCTCAAAAATTGAAAAATTAGATCCCATTGTCTGAGCCTGAAAGATTGGCTCACTGGAAATCTTCAAAATACTCCAAAGTTTTCCATATCCTGGAATAATAACTCTTACATCATGACCAAGCTTGATTAATGAGGGCGGTAAAGAACCTACAACATCACCCATCCCTCCAACTTTAATCATCGGAGCACATTCAGCAGCAGCAATTAAAATTCGCATTAATTATTTAATGATAAACTTTACTGAAAGATAATAAACGATCATGGTGTCCATCCATAATCAGTAAAATCAGGTTTTCTTTTTTCGATAAAAGCGTCTCTGCC
Organism: uncultured Prochlorococcus sp.; assembly: GCA_964397895.1. Lineage (GTDB taxonomy): Bacteria > Cyanobacteriota > Cyanobacteriia > PCC-6307 > Cyanobiaceae > Prochlorococcus_A. The sequence goes on along the minus strand of CAYNKY010000016.1, from coordinate 5,189 downwards.
TTCCTTTGCTTCTTGAGTGCCATAAAATAATTGTGTAGCATATCCTGATAATTCCTGTATTCCCGCCATTCCATCATTTTCTGCATTAAATGAAGCTTTAAGTATCCGAATAGCTGTAGGACTATTACGCAAAATTTCCATAGCCCATTGTACTCCCTCCTTCTCTAAGTTTTCAATATCTGTTATGGCATTGATAAGTCCCATATCTAAAGCTTGTTCGGCTGTGTACTGCCGACATAAGAACCATATTTCTTTTGCTTTCCTTTGTCCTACAACCCTGGCAAGGTAACCAGAACCAAAGCCCCCATCAAAGCTACCAACTCGTGGGCCTGATTGACCAAATATTGCATTCTTCGAGGCAATGCTTAAATCACATATAAGTTGTAATACTTGGCCTCCACCAATAGCAAATCCTGGGATTAATGCAATGACAATTTTTGGAAGACTTCTTATAAGTCTTTGAAGCTCTAAAACATTAAGTTTTTGCTTTCCACTAAGATCTTTATATCCATTATCTCCTCTAATAGATTGATCTCCTCCAGAACAAAATGAAAAAACACCCTTCTTGTCAGGACCTTCTCCAGTAAAAAGCACAACTCCAATTTTTTCATCATACTTTACTTTATTAAAGGCATCCAAAAGTTCATCAATAGTCTTCGGTCGAAAAGCATTCCTTACATCTGGCCTATTAATAGCTATTCTGGCAATTCCATCATCACATTTATGAAATAATATATCCTCATAGGATTTATATTTTTTCCAGATAACTTTGTTTCCTTTTGAGAAAGATTCCATGGTAACTATTTTAGTATTTAGATAAAAATTTTTTTATTAATACTTTTAAGGATATTTTTTCTTTGTTTAATTTCATCATAAGCATTTGTTTTAACTCTTATTATTGCAGATTTATCAAAAGAGAGGCTCCAAGAAAAGGCCTCTTCGAGTTGATTTATATAAGAAATATTTTTAAACGGTATATTATGAGATTCTGAGAGCTTTACCCAATTTAGATTTCTGTGCATTTGAAATAGTTTTTCAATATCATGTTTGCTTAAATCATTTTCATATATCCTATTAAAAATATTTCCACCTTTATTATCTATCAATAAGATTTTTAAATTTATATCTTTAGCATCCTCATTCAACCAACCATTAATATCATGCAAAAATGATAAATCTCCAGTTACTAATAACAATGGATTCATAATCCTAGCAATCCCAAGTGCAGCAGATAAAGTTCCATCTATTCCAGAAGCACCTCTAAAGCTAAAGCACTTTCTTGAAAGTATTTGTTTCCCAGAAAATGTAAGCCAATCTCTTATGGGACTACTTGCAGAAAGCATTATTGGATAATTCTTTGGCCAAATTTTAGGAACTAAATTTGCTAAAGAGATCTCAGTAATATTTTTGGAAATCAATAATTCTTTTTCTAACAACGCTTTAATACTTTTACCTTTTTCTATTAAATCAACTGTAAAAGATGTTAAACGTTGATTAGTAAAATTTTGAAGAGATTCTCTACTCAAGATGTATTTGACAAAACTTGTAAATCCATATGCATATTCAATTGATTTTTTTGTTGGATCAAGATTTCTTGAATCATTTTCTTTTATTAGAAACTGAATGCCGTTAAATCTCAATAAAAATTTTTCTAATTCATTAGAAGAGGACATTGGACCCAATCTTAATAATTGCTTACACTTAGATAAATTTGATTTAAGAGAAATTATCATTTCCCAATTTTCAACAATTCCTTTTAAATTGATATCAATCCCTGAAACAGGATCAGCGAAAATAGGCCATCCAGTAAAATTTTGAAAGATTTCTAGTGATTTATTAAATTCAGCCAAATCTTCTGTAGATCCTCGATAAGGACCAACTATTATTAAACCAGGTTCATAAAAATTTAATTTATTAAATAAACCTTCAGAAGTTTTATAAAGATTATCTTTCTTCTTAATTAATAATTTATTTTTTTTATTTATGTAAACTTTTTCAAATGTTTCTAACATCTTTTTTTTATTTTCCTGATTGACGCATAAAGGCTTTTCAAAAGGAATATTTAAATGAATTGGACCAGGTTTCAAAAGATTACTTTTAAACATTTGTTTTATTAAATTATCAATGTCTGAATCATCTACATTATGAAATCCATCCAAATCAGAGGATAAATTTAATCTACAAACTGAGCTAAGAAATTTTTCTTGTTTTACAGTTTGGTTCGCACCACAATCTTTTAACCTTAAAGGTCGATCAGCTGTAATAAAAATAATTTTTATGTTTGACATATCAGCTTCAACAGCTGATGGTAATAAATTTGCAACTGCTGTTCCAGATGTAGTTATTACCACAACGCATTTACCTGAAGCTGCAGATATTCCAAGAGCATGAAAGCCCGCAGATCTTTCATCAATACAAGAAAATAAATTTATTCGTCCTTTTTTAAATAGTTCACCAGCAGCTAGCGCTAAAGGAGCTGATCTACCCCCTGGACATAAGATAAAGTATTCAGCGCCAATTTCTATTATAGAATTTAAAAGTTGCAAGCTTTTTAGAAAATTTTTGCATTCAATTGAGAATGTCATAATTTATCTAAATTAAATAATTATCATTACAAAGAAAGATCGCATTTAACGATGGCAAATTCTTCAAAAAAAATATCTTCTATATTTAAGGATTTAAGAAATCTCATAATTTGGATTATTTTAGCTTTAATTATACGATGGCAAGTGATTGAACCAAGATGGATTCCCTCTGGTTCTATGCTACCTACACTTGAAATACAAGATAAAATTTTGGTTGAAAAAATTTCTCCAAAAATTAATCTTAAAAATAATTTATCTAACTTAAAAGATAAAATTATTGTTTTTAATCCACCAGAAAATCTAGTTGAAGCTGGTTATGAAAGTAATATTGCACTAATTAAGAGAGTTATAGGGACACCTGGAGATAGGATTGAAGTGAAGAATGGAAATTTATATGTGAACGATATTATTCAAGAAAAATATACTACTGATAAAAATATTAACTATGCCATTGGCCCAGTCCTGGTTCCTGATAACGAATTATGGGTTATGGGAGACAATAGAAATAATAGTTTAGACTCACATGCATGGGGCTTTCTTCCATATCAAAAAGTTATTGGAAAAGCAATTTTAAGATATTGGCCTATTAATAAATTTGGGCCTATTCGTTTTCCTGATTAATACGAAAGTTTAACTCCAGCGTGCTATTGTAGTTTTTAAAGTTGGAGGATAATAAATGTTTAATCCTGAATTCCTTGCTACAGAAAATAATGACCCAAATGAAGGAAATGATTTAATACAATATTTACAAAAGCAATCTCCCGAAGTTCTTCAGAGAGTAGCAAAATCAGCTAGTGAAGACATTCAAGAAATCATAAGACATAATGTTCAGGGATTACTAGGAATGCTTCCCTCTGATCAATTTGATGTTAAAGTTACTTGTTCTAAAGATAACATTGCAAATCTTCTTTCATCAGCAATGATGACAGGCTATTTCTTGAGGCAAATGGAACAACGTAAAGAGTTGGAACAAGCATTAATTAGTGATGAGAACATGTCTGTTGATATTGACTAAAAAATCAACTTTATATATTCAAATTTTTGTTTCCTCTGGAATAATTCCTAATTTATAAAGTCTCTGATAGAGGTTATATAAAAATTCACTATTTTCATCAACTTTATGCCAATTTTCAGAATTAACTTCTTTTAATAAATTATCACATTCATTTTTATTAAAACTAATAGGAGAAGAATAATGAGCAGATATCAAATATTTCATCCCTTGAAAGTTCTTTACAGATTCAAGCCAATCGCACAGAATTTCTTTAGAACGAGGAAATATAAGTCTTTTCAAAACAGGGGCTATTTGTAATTTTGGGGAATTTTCTCCCATAATGTAATGCAAGGAATCCTGCCAATCCTTATCCCATAGAAATGGATATATTCCAAAATGAGATCTCCTATTAATAAGACCTTTTTTAAAAGAATGATCAAAAATATTTCCTAAAGATGGAATTTTTAGTCTTCCTGGTTTTAGGTACGAAGCAAATAAGACTAATCGAGCCCAACCTTTTTTTCTAAGTTCTATGGTATCTTTTAAAACTTCATCTCCCCTTTCCCTTGAATGAAAAAGCAAGGGGGTGGGATCATAATCAAAAATTTCGGGAGGATTTCGATCAATTCCAACTATCGCGTCGGTAACGTGCAATGTCGATGTTGGTTTATGAAAACAACTTATCTCTTGAAATCTTCCTAAGCCTAAATTTATGGGTCCTAGAGAGGTCCATTCGCATTCCTCTTCAAAAGGAACCCCGTTATAAAGTAGAACCTTGGTTCTTTTTGCTGGTATTCCTAAAAAATCTAATGGAAGATTAATAGGAAAACTCCATTGGCCTGGACATATCCATACATCAGATTCATCAAAAATCCTTAAAAGAGAAGGCAATCCAATTTTATGCTCTAATCCAGATGCTGTAGGCAAAACTATAGCTTTTAGTTTTCCATGAATTGATATTATTTTTTGAAGCTCATTAATAAGTTCATTAGTGGGAGGTAAAGGATTTATTAGCATCAATCCATCATCTAGCTTTACCAGTGTCATCCTGACTGGTACTGCGACATAATAGATACCTTGAATCTGTTCAAAAGACCAAATCTTATTTGGAATTAATTCTCTGCAAAGAGTCTTTTTACTTCCATATGGATATAGGGGAAATAAAGGCCACCATTTCCAATCCTTATTTTTTAAATCCTCAAGCATTATTTTGAAGAGTGAAGTAATTTTTTTGATCGAAGGATTCCATATCTTGGAGCAAATAAAAAGGCAAAAAGAAAAATAAAAGTCTGTACTAAAACAATTGATCCACCAGTTTCTATATCAAACCAATAACTAAAGTATATCCCTAGCAAGCTAGAAATTATGCTACTTAATACAGAAATTATCGACATTCTATCAAATTTATCAGTAAGTAAGTATGCAGTGGCACCAGGGGTTATTAGCATTGCCACAACCAATACAATACCAACAGTTTGCAAACCAACAACAGCTGCCAAAGATAAACAAGTGAGTAATAAATAATGTAAAAACAACACATTTATTCCAACTGTTTTAGCATGTCTAGGATCAAAACAATAAAGCATTAAATCTTTTCTAAAAATTGTTAA
>CAYNKY010000015.1:15746-23567 GCA_964397895.1 uncultured Prochlorococcus sp. | reverse complement strand
AACCTTTCAGTTTTACTTAAATGACTTTTATTCTAAAAGAGATCGAGCAATTCAAATACTAAATGAGATTGAAATTAATTTAAAAAAAGGCAATGGAAATCAAGTTTGTTCTAAACAGAGAAAAGCAGCAAAGCTAGGAATACTTGCTAATCAATCCTTAATCAAGGCATTTCAGATATTAGGCAGTAATCCTCCGATGGAAGAAATTAAGTCTAGTCAGAATAGATGGGAGAGCATTTTAAATAATTGCTAAATATCAAATTAGTTTTATAAGTAATTAAATAAATAGTTAATGTCTGTGATTTAAATATTCATACTATCTTAATAATATTTATGAGTTTTATATGTAATTTCTTTAGAAAAAATTCTTTTTCATATTAAATAAAAAAACAACCTGTTTTTATTTTTAATAAAGTCTTCCTAATTTTATTTATTATTCTTAAAATATTTCTAAAATTATTTTTTTTCATACAGCTATTTTCTATTAATTATTTCATGAATTTTACTCCTACAATTTAAAAATTAATTTTTAATTATAGTATGGTGGTTTCTCTTACATGCTCACCTATTATATTTTGTAAATCTACAAAATATAATCAAAAAGTTTATCTTTATTATAAGTATTCGGTATAAAAATGTTTTCAGATATTTTATTTAATGCATTAAAACATAATATTAACATTTAAGATTTTCTCGTTCCACCATAAAAATAGTTTTCTTGCTTAGAGATAATTTCCCAACATTGTTTACAAGAAAAAACCCAATCTTTAAAATATTTAGATTTAACTCTATAATGGATTTTATCTAATTTATCGCATATATCACATCTTTTCATGATTAAGAATTAATAGTTATGGTTAAATTTTATTAATACCTTAGATAATTGTAAATATTAATAGAATTAAATAAAATAGTTCTTTGAATTTCCATTAGGAATAAATCATAATTATTTGACTTTTAATATCAAAAATTGATTTTAACATTAATAATTTTATAGAGGAGATTTTTATTTTTATTTATCGGTAGGAGTATACATAAAATAAAAATTGTAAATTTTACTTAATGCTTCATTAACAAATTATTAAAAGTTTTAATCCTAGAATTAAATTCTAATAATATATATGAAATATAGATTAATTTTACTTATTAATAAAACAAAATTGAATAATGAGAGTTAAACTTGAACCCGAAACTGCATTTGTTGGAAAAAAATTTGGATGGATATTCTTTGGTATTATTTTTGGTTTAAATGCATTCTTTTTTATTTGGTTTTTATTTTTTTCAAATCTTTTTTAAATTCTTTTTGATATGTATATAATATTATAAAAGAATTAAAGCATCACTAAAAATTCTTTAATTTACAAAGATATTAGTTTGATATTTTGTTATATATTTTTAGCTTTTATTCAGGCCTTTTTGATCTATATGTCATTCTCCTTAGATATTAACGCACTAAAACTAATCAGAACAATTTTTTGAAAGTATAAATACTTTTGCTAAAACATAACTATAAATAAAATATACATATCATCTCCTCCTCTTAAATAATGTTAATCTTTCTTCTATTTTATAAAGCATTTTTATTATAATATCCTCAAAATAGTTCTATGCATCAGATACTTTTAATTAACTTTCTCTATTAAGAGAGTTCAATAATTAGCTCAGAAAATACTCAAAACTTTAATATGAATGCAATATAAATTTTCAGACTTTGAACTTCTAATTTTAAAAAGAAATTTTTATCTAAATAAGAAATAAAATTGTTCTATTAGGTATATTTATTTAAAAAAGAATAGAATTTGTAGCTAATTAATATTTTATGGAAGAGTATTAAAAGATAATATTAAATCTATGAATATTCTTTTTTAAAAAATCCTTAAAAATAATTTTTTTCTGAAATACCATAATTTCTTTTAATTCTTATTCGTTCCTCTAATCTTGGGCCATAAATCTTATTTCCCCATATTTCAACTCTAGAATTTATTGGAGCTTTAAAGGTAAGAATTTCTAGAGGAAATATAACTCTCTCTAAAAAAAATTTTGAAGGTCCTATACATCTAAGAACAACCATACTATTATTTTTGTTTTTATAAGAGAATTCAACCATGAAAATCTAATTATTCTCTCTATTAACTACTTTATCTGAAATTTTTATTGTATTCGCTACTACTTCTACTAGAATATCTATGATTTTTAAGAACTTTATAAATATTATTATAGAAGAAAATATTTAATATTTTTCTTTGTCTTTAATGAATTTTAAGTTGTAAGAACTGATATATTATTTTGATATTAAATCTCTAAATAATTTTTTCGAAAAATCTAAGTTCAAAATAATAGATAATATATAAATATAATTTTAAATATATTTACTTACTAATTTAAAAAATATGTCTTTGAATTTATTTAAATAATAAATTAAATTTCATCTCTTAGTTTTTTATTCCTACGAATAATTTCTTCATCATTCATAACGGGCATAATATTCCATTCAACTGCAAATTTTTCTCTCCAAACAGCAAAATGTTCATCTACTTTAATATGATTATCGGCTATGCAAGTTACAAATAGTTCACCTGTTTGGGGAGCATGAACTCTACTTATAAGTGCGAATCCATCAAAATTATCTTTTGAGGCTCCAGATTTTATGTATTTTTCAAATAGTTTGTAACCCTCATTTTGAGATAAAGTGTCAGGAATTAATCCATGAACATGATAGTAAGGCATCTTATTAGAAATTATTATTCATACTAAAGCTTATTATCTATAAATTATTGAATTTATTCTGAAAAATAGATTTTATTATTATGAATTATTTTATAAAACAACTTGTTCGTTCTTAAGTAGGCTTGTAATTAATAATTTAATTTTTAAAAATTTCTATATACTTTTAAATTTAAAAAAATTGATAAATTGAATGTTATTAAAAAATATATTAAATATTTATTAAGGAATTACTTTGATTTTATATATTAATTCAAAACTATAAATTAATTTAGATAAATCAATAACTAGTGTTTTCTATTAGATTTTAATATTGATTTATCATCAAAATTTATAGAAAAAAGCCATATACAAACTCCAGCGATTACGGCTGTTTCTCCGAATTCTTCAAGACATTTAATGAAACTTCTTATATAAAATCTAATTAATTCTGATTCGAGATCAATCCATCTTTCCCAATTTCCGCCTAATACATCAATAAATATTGCAAAGAATGCTAGAGCAATGAAAAATAGAAAATTATTTCTTATAAATTTCTTAATCAAAATAGATCGAGATAATACTCCAGGGAGAACTAAAATAATAACAATTGTTAAAACTATAGCCCAATATATGATTTCACCAATATGTTCTATTTGAATAATTTTTCCTGATGAGAATATAATACTGCCCGAATAAATTTTATCAATAATTAATTTTGCAAAATGATCATGTATAGAGAAAGAATCATCTATAAATAAGAAGAAGTAGATTACTGGTATTGATATTGCTTTATAATTCTTGTTATGAATAACCCAAAAAAAGGATAAAATACCTGACCAAAGTAGTAGTAAGTATTGGAAAAGCTCATTTGAACCTCTTCCTACTTCGAAATTAATAATCCATCCAGCTAATATTGTCACAAATGAACTTATTAACAAAAGTGAAAATAATTTTACAGATAGTGTTACTCCAGAGAAATTTATTTTTAGGTAAAAATCTTTAAATTTCGAAATTTGCATAAATTTATTTGAGAAGTTTTAATGAGCATATTTATATAGCCAATTTTGCCTTGAGAATTTTTATATAGCAACCCAAAAAGTTATTACTTTTTAAGGTTTTATTAATTAGATAAATGTATAAGTTAAATATCAATGATTTTTCTTATAACTAAGTAATGCACTTAGATAAGAAGCTTAAATCTTTAAAAGACTATTTATATTTTTTTATAAAAATATACTCTAACAAAAGTTACTTAACAAGTAAACTTTTGATATTAAGAACCTATCTTTTGTTATTTACACAATTATATTATTTTGATTTTATTAATTTAGAGTTCTTTTTTCTTATGCGCCTTGAAAAAGATTTTACTAATGCTGAAGTACTAACTGAAAAGACTTTCTGGGAGTTATTAACTGAAGAGAATATTGATAGAGATGAAATACTTTATGGAGAAGGTGAAATAAGGCAAGAAGATTATTAAGACTTGATCAAAATTAGAGTTATGAGCAAGAATATTTTCCTTTTTTTAAATTAATATTTTTATTTTTGAAAATTACTTTTAATTTACTATGTTAAGAAAATAGAATTATCTTTTTTTTCTATTTAGTAAATTATTTATAAGTCAATTAATATAACTTTAAGCTCTAGTAATAGGATCCTTTCTTCGTTATTTTAATTTTTCATAATATTTGCTCTTAATTTAAAATTTATAAAAGTTTTAGTTAGCTTATCGACCACTATAAGTAGAAATAAGTTTTATGATTGAGAAGTTATAATAATAAAATTGAGCATTAATTCTGGTTTTGACAAGAATGGTTTAGATAGTTCAGGAACGCATTGGCTTCAATATGTTGCTTTTGCTTTTGCATCTTTTTGTATTTTTTTAATTTGGGCATATTTCTTTGATTATAAATTCCATGAGTTTGTTTTAAAGATATTTAGAATCTTGGACTGTAGTGGCTTTAATTGCAATGGGGCATAGATCTTTAAAATCAATTGTTAAAAATGTTGATCAGATATAAAACTTTAAATTTTTAAAATTCAAGATAAGAAAATTTCAACAAAAGTATCAAAAAAATCTGTTAATTGTCAATTTCCTATCAAATTAGTTTTTTATTTCCATACGATGATTAAATAAATATATTAAGCACGTATATATTTTTTGATATCATGATTTTTAAAGATTGTTGTGGAATTCATTTAAAAGTATTATTTATAAACCTTTTATCAAAGAATTTTCCTCACATAACCATTCTTTAGGCAATATATCAGGGCAACTTTTAAGTTCTTTAGCAATAACTCCACTTAAATCAGAATCTTTCATATTGGCACCACTTAAATCTGCACCACTTATATTGGCATTACTAAGATCAGCTCGAGTAAGTATTGCTCCTCTCAAGTCTGCACCTATTAAATTTGCGTTACTTAAATCAGCTCCATACAATTTAGCTTTTTTTAAATTAGCATTACTTAAATTTACAGCCCCGCTTAGGTCTACTGCTACTAATTGAGTTTTATTAAGGTTAGCACCACTTAAGTTTGTGGCACCACTAAGATCTGCATAGTTTAAATTAGCAGAACTCAGATCAGTATTACTTAAGTCGGCGTAATTAAGGTCTGCACCAACTAAGTATGTCTTACTCATATTTGAACCACTAAGATTAGCTCCTATTAATTTTGCGCTATTTAAATTTGCATTATTAAGATTTGATCCATCACTTAAATTAACACCAATTAATTTCGCCGTATTTAGGTTCGTGGATCCACTAAGATTAGCTCCTCTTAAATCTGCAAAATTTAATTTGGCTCCTCTTAAGAGGGCTCCACTCAAATTGACACCCACCATTTTTGCATTATTTAGATTTGCATTATTTAATTTAGTATTTCCGCTTAAGTCTGAATAGTTTAGTAAAGCACCACTAAGATTAGTGTCGCTTAAATCTGCACCTTTAAGGTCAGAATGAGATAAGTTCCCCCCTGGCCTTATCTCTGATTCAAGAAGTAGTTTATGATCAGCAAAAGATGTTATTGATGTAAATGTTAAAATACATGTTCCAGAAAAAATTAATACTTTTTTCATTCTTACGCTTATTATCAAAATCATCATTATATTAACAGAAAATATTCTGATCTAATGTTTATAAAAATTTCTAATATTCAGAATTATATATTCATAAAAGAATTCTTAAAAATAAATATAGAATAAATTTCTTATATTTAAAAAATCAAAAATTAGTAAATTAAATATGAAATAATTTAAATATATTTAAAATTTTATAAATATTTAATCTCTTTATTATTCATTATTTCTTTATTTATAAAATAATCAAAATAAGTATTAATTTTTAGTATTTGCACATAAACTTTTCTTTATCGATATTTTTGTGTATGTTTAGCAATAGCACATTAAATATTGATGGAGGCTTGGCAAACAATCTTTGTAAATCTTACAATTTATGGATTTATTAGTCAAATTTTATTAATATTAGTTGTATATATATTTTCAAATTATTTATCTCAGAAGGATAATAATAAAATTTATCTTGATGAATTATATAACCAAACATCATTTTCAGGAAATTTTATAAGACGTATCAAATGGTAAAATTTATGGAATATTCTGAAAAAATTTTTATCTATTTAGATATCTTAGTCTTTATGGCTTTAATTAGTTTATTTATTCTCTTATTTAAAAGTAATAAACTTCTAAATAGAAACAATAAATTGAATTAATAATTGAATATAATAAATAATAACTTGTAATTAATTATTCATTAATATAATTTATTCCTATCAAAGTTATTTGGACCATATTAATATTGTTTAATATTAATATTAATATTAATATTTGAATTTATTTAAACTAATCAAGATAGAATAAAGTTAATTTTAAAAAATATTATATTTATGAATATAGTTTTATCCAATAGATTAAAAAGATATCTACTACCAAGCATTTTATTGATTCTTGTAATCTTATCTAATATAGATATTAATCATAGATATAGAGGAGAATTATCTTTCGTTGAATTATTTGAAGCTTTGATTTTGATGCTGTGCTGCATTATTCAAATAAAAAATAAAAGATTATTTTTAAAGAGAACAAATAAAATTTCTTATTTTTCAAGATTATCTCTCTTTATAATTCTTCTATATGAAGAACTTAGTTTTGTAACGCAAGGAAAGAACGCATTATTTAATACTATTTCTATGCAATCTGAAATAAATTTTCATAATAATAAATTACTTTTTAAAAATCTTTTTTCATTTACAATTCCCTTAGTTAATCAAACTGCTTATCTGAATGGTTATGTCATTGGGATCACAATGTTCTTATTAATAATTGGTTTCGGATCTTACTTTAATTTTTTAAAAAGTTTTAGATACTTTTTTCTTGAACAAAAATTTGCCATTTATTCTTTAATTTTTATTATTAATATTATCTTTACTGGGATTTTGTCTTCTATAAATCCATTATTAAGGTTTATGCACGGAGAATTTTGTGAGCTATTCATCTATATCTTATTACTATTAGACACTTTAGAGAAAAAGGATATTTTCTCTAAAAAGTCGTCAATTGGTTCTATTAAAGTTTGAAATTTAATTTTTTTAATTTATAAAGTCCTTTCCCTTGAAGATGATAAAAATAAAATAAGTTAAATTAAAGATTATTATCATTTATGATTTTAGTTGTTTTTTTTTTATACATAAATAAATAAGTGCATGGGCTAATATTAAAGTATTGCATTTGTGACGTAGGTGAGCAAATTAACGATTACAAAATCTGCTGCTGCTGAATTGTTAAGACAATCTGTATATCGTGGTAAACCTGGAGAAATATATATCTATTTACAACCAGACATTTTTGGTGAAGGTTGGTTGTATATAAGAATTGATGTTGGTAGGCAATCCGGTATTCCAATAGCAATAACTGATGGAGTTATCATTTTTGCTCCAGAGTCTCAAATTAGTTTATTAGAGGGATTAACATTAGATCATTATCAAGATTTAACTGGAGGAGGCTTTTTAATAAGTACTCCTAAAGATGCTCAGAGAAGTACTTGTGGTTCAGGTTTTAAACTTAAAGTTAAATAAAATAATTAAATCATTTATTAA
>CAYNKY010000015.1:0-15646 GCA_964397895.1 uncultured Prochlorococcus sp. | reverse complement strand
TAATTTTAAAAATATAAATTAAATTATTTATTATTCATATATATTTTTAATCTTAATAAAAAAGAAAAATTTTTATAAGAGATTTTAATATTCAATAAAACTAAACTTCTGCCAACCAATACTAGCTTCATATATTGCTCCCCCTTTGGAGAAGGTAAGAACAGCAACACCAACACTATAGTCAGCAGATGCAGCTGCCCCCTCAGTTATTAAAGCTGTACTCGCTGAAGCACTAAAGTCAAAATTACCTTGAGTAAATCTATCTAAAGATTTCTTATCTTTAAAAAATATTATTTTACTGAAAGCTTGTCCTCCTAATTGAAAGCCAATTGAAAGCAGAGTTAAAGTTGTTGATCCAATTACATTTCCATTTTTAAATACTTCCCTTTTTCCTCTTGCTCCACCAATGCCTATTCCTCCATTCCCAATATTCGGAAAAATAGCATACCCTCTTGCTTTTTTAAAGTAAGGTTTCAACACACTAATTTGCTTAAATTTTTAAAGTGTTTTATTCGTTTCTTTTTGGGGATTGATTCTCTTACTAGAATGTTTATTAAAGGTTTCCAACCAGCTTTTAAAAAGTTATTTAAATATGAATGTAATGGTTTTGTACTTATTTATGATACTTTAGTCTCAATTATATTTTGGAATATAAAAAAAGATATTAGAAGTATTTTTTTTAATTTTCTTATCTATAATGAAAAATTTTGATTACATTATACTCTTTTTTTAATTCTTATTACTATAAATAATCTAAAAAAAGATTTATAAAATAAAATATATATTTATTTTTCTGTTATTTTAGATATTTAAAATAACATATTACTGATTATTAATGTATTCATAAAGAATTCAGGATTAAATATTTTAAAAATAAAGACATCTTTTTTCTTGTATTTATGATTTAATATAAAGATTAATTTAATTAGATAATAAAGTAAATTAAGAAAGATGATTATTTTTTATTATTTAATAACAAAATTTCATTCATTAAAACTTTATATTTAAATTTATATAAAAATTTTTCGTATCAAGACTTAAACAATTTTTGCAGCGTATTAGATTCATCATTATATTCCAAATTAAAAGTAGAAGATTTTTACTTTTCTTTATCCTTGTTAGAATTTATATACTAATTTTGATTCATAATCTACTAGAGTTATTATGATTAGGGATATTCAGAAATAATCTATAAATTAGAATCATTAATTATTTCTATTGAGGAAATTATATTTAAATATATCTAATAAATTCTTTTAACCGAAGATCCATACTTTTAATATGAATCATTTATATATTTATATAATAAACTTTGAGAGTAAAATCTAAATAAAATTAAATTTTTTTTTAACATTAAGATTTTTTTCAACATATAATTTTGGATTTTAATTAATTTTTAAATTTTTTAATATTAGCTTCAACTTATTTTCAATGATTAATATAATTTTATTTCGATTCTGAAGTTTAATTTCTACAGATATTACTAATAAATCAATAGATTGATTGTCTGCCATTAAAATTATTGTTATCAAAATAAGATTTTTACTTCAAAATATTTATGAAAGGTGATACATTAAACTTTTTAAATAAAATTTTGAGGTAATGACTAACACAAAAAAAGTTTCTGTTATTTCTCTTTCATTAGCTACTTTTGCTCAAGTGGTTACTTTCAATTCTATAAAAGCTGAAGAATATACTAAAGGTATTTACGCTAACTTAGGGGCAGGTATTGGTACATATTCAGATATTATTTGGACAAATGGAGTTAACACTCCATTCGAATATGGTTTTAGTTTTGAAGCTGGATTAGGTTATGATTTTGGTAAACGCTTCAGATCTGAATTGAGTTATATAAACACTACTTCTGATAGAGATAACGGAAATACAGCTAAATTTAGTTCAGTAATGATTAATGGTTTTATAGATTTTCCTTTTGAATCAAGGTTTACTCCCTTCTTAGGAGCTGGATTTGGTTCTACTAGCGTGGACGCTGACAAAGTATGTGTTACCGGTGGAGCAAATGATTGTAAAGATGATGTTGCAACTTTTTCATTAATGGGAGGTTTCGCTTATGAACTTAATGATAAAACAGACTTAACTGCTAAGTTAACTTATCTTGGCTTTGAAGATATATCAATAAACAATAACGGTTCTAATTCAAAAATAGTTGATTCTGAGACTTTATCAATTCATATTGGAGCTAGATTTAAATTTTAATATTTAATAGAATTTCTTAGAAATCAAAAAATAATTATATTTCCAAAAATATAGTACTGAGAAAAATATCAGAAATGATTTTTTTTTCAAAAAAAATTTAGAAATATTAACTTTTTTAATCTATTAAATATATTTATTCTTTGATAATTTTTAATAAATAATTAACCTTTTGCTTTATTACTTAGATTACTTAATTCTTAATTTATTTATTTAGTTGTTAACTTAAAATCAACTTCTCTTTTCCATAATATATTTAAAAATCTTTCAACAACATCTCTTTTCTCTTTACTGATTTGATTTTTTAAACTTTTGTTAGTTGCATCATTTTTATGATGGTTTTTTTTACAAGACATAAGAATATCTAATTCTGATATAAATTTAGTTTTTAGCAAACAAAAATTCAATAAGTATAACTTCTTAAATGAAATTTAAATAAATCATAAAATATAATAATTTATTAATTATTGTTATTAAAAAATAGAGTTTTTTGAATGTTTTTTCTAATATGAATTAAATTGAATTTAGATTAGATTATTAACACGTATTTAGCTGCAAAAATATTACCTCTAATTTTCTCTCCATTAGGAGTTATTTTTATATTTTTATTCCTTTTTATATTTAGAAAAAATATCAAACATATCTATACAGCAATATGTTTTTTAATTTTATTTAGTAATGGAATAGTTGCAGGAAGTTTATGGCACTTATTAGAACATCCCTGGAAAAGATTAGAACCATCTAACGTAAAAAAATCAGATGGAATTGTAGTTTTAAGCGGAGGAGGAAGTGATTTATTGCCGGATAATAGAAAAATATTTGAGTGGAATGATCCTGATAGATTTTTGGCTGGAATTGATTTGTTTAGAGCCCAAAGATCAAACAGACTAATATTTACTGGTGGAGTAAATCCTTTGAAATCAGATGTTACTCCAGAGGGGGATATGTATATACAGGCTGCAATTTCTATGGGCCTTCCAAAAAATAATCTTTATTCTACTTATCCTGTTTTTAATACTTATCAAGAAGCTAAAGCAATAAAAAAATTACTAAACAGTGAAATTGGCTCAAGAAGAAAGGACATTCTTTTAGTTACAAGCGCTTTCCATATGAAAAGAGCTAAGAAAGTTTTTGAGAGAGAGGGATTTCTTGTTAGACCATATCCGGTAGATTTTAATAGAAGCAAAAATTTTAAATCTTTAGTATTTGATCCACTTAATTGGCTACCTAGTGCTAAAAGTTTAGATAGAAGTTCATCAGCAATTAGAGAATTTATTGGAAGAATCTTTTATAGATCTTTATAGTATAAATTAATTTATTTTAATATTTTTTTACTCAATATTTATGCTTCCCAAGTCTATTATTAATAATATAAATTCTAAAGCCATTGTAGCAACTAGTAAATATGGATATTTTGTAATAGGTAACTAATTTAAATATTTTTCTGACTTAATATGAGATTTCTTACAATTAGATTCTCTTGGAGTTAACCTAAAGTTTCCTTCAAATGGCTTCGCCCATAAAAATATCCAAATTTAATTTACATTAATAATTTTTTAATTATGGTAGGAAGGTTTAATTTGAAGATTTTATTTAATATACAATCAATTTTTTCTGTATTTGATTATTTTCTGTTAAACCATTCTGGGAAACAACTACTAATTTTGATTAAATCAATTACTTCATCATTATTATAGGTTTTGTTTGCCACTCCGCTACCCTCTACAATACCTTTCTGCTTCATTTTTTTCCTAATTAACTCTATCCTTTTTGAGCTAGAAATTGATTTGATTCTTTTTTTTCTTTCCTCAGAGGTCTCTTTTTTCATTAGTTAAAAATAGATAAAATGAACTATTAGTCTCTTAAAAGTTAATAAATGATTAGATGAATTTTCTGTTTTTAGTTAGAAAAACTATAAAAATATTAAAATTAAAAATTACTTAAGCAGGAAGTTGATTTGAAATAGGGATTACTTTTCTTGTACGTACTTTACTTAAGGATATTGCAGATTCCATATAAGTTGCAAATATAGAAAGTACTATAAAGGCAATAAATTTTGAAAGCCAAATCATAAATTTTTATTTGTATATATTTATATAAAACCTAATTTTTAGAAATAATCAAATTTTATTAAAATCGTTTAATAAATATCTTTTTTAATTTATATGATTTTAATAGTTCAAGAAAAAAATAATAATTTAAAAAACTTAAAATAATTCATCCTTATTAGAAGTTTAAGTTAAACGCAATATCTCTTGATAATATAAGGATATAAAAGTTAATATTATTATTCATTTAAATTAGCCTTGTTTAATTCATTGAAGAATTTTAAAACATAAATAGATCCCATAACTATTATCGGAATCCAATAGAAAATATTTAAATTCATTTATAAAAATATAATTTAATTGTATTTGAAAGCTTTTTATAAAAAAAGTCATTATATATTTAATAAATATTAATTAAAATTAATTAAAAAATTTCTTTTATTTGAAAAATTTTTGTTTTTAGAGAGATCTAAAATCTAATTTCATATTTTTTTTGTATTATTGTATATGCAAGTTAAATATATGTATAACTTATATTTTAAACCAAATTTTATTAATTATTTTATAAAAAAGGTGTTTAATTTAATAAATCTAATACCAATCAATTTATTATGATAGATGTATTATTGAATACTCAGTGATATAAAATTTGATAGGTTTGTATTAGAAATTAGTAAAAGTCTTTAAAAATCAAGATAAAAAGGTTTATTTTAATTATTATACTTCTAAACAAATTTATGACTAACGATAAAAGTAGTTCAAAAAATAAAAAACCAAATTACGAAATAAAAGAAACTCCTTTACTAAAAAAAATATTTAATAAGATATTGGGACCTATTAGATTTTTTTAGGACCATATAAAACTTAAATTTATTAAAATTTAAAATTGATATTTTAGTAAAAGATATTTTTTAAATATATTAATGATTAGACTTTATTTTTATTAAAATAAATAAAATTAATTTCTTTTTAATTTCCTTGGAGAATATTTTAAATTCACTATATAATTAGCTATCAATGAAAGAACTAAAAAAAACATTAAACTTTCTAAAGTAGAAAAATTCATAATAAAAGAAATTACACTCCTTTAATAAAACAAATTTTCAAAGAAAATCAAATATAAATTTAATTTATTAGTAATTTGTAAGAAGATTTTCAAAGATATTTTGATTTATTAAGATATTAATTAATTGGTTTTGCTCTTTGAGCTTTACGAATTGCGTTTTTCATCACCTTATTTTTAATAGCTATATCAGAAATACAATAAATTGATAAAAAGAAAATTAATTTAGCAAAGAATGAAATATGCATGTTTGATAAATTCTCCATGTAAAAAAATTAATTCAATGTGTCAGTTTTGGAAAAAAATAATAGGATATTTAAAATTACATAAATTTAATATACTCTAAACTCATAAAAACAAATTTTGACATTTAATCAATTTAAAATTTAAATATGAACATTTAAATTAGAATATATTTAAAATTCGAACTGAATTTAGGATGTCAACCAACATTATCAGTTTAATAGGCTCTCAACAGGGATCTAGAGATAATGTAAGGGTAGCTTTTTTAAATGAAATTGAAGATTTAAAAGATATTTTTAATCAAAGTCAAGAGGAGTGGAGTGATTTCGATAGTTGGACAAGTCTATCAGCTCAACAATGGATCTTTTCTCAAGCAATTCATATTTTCAATGGAAATAAAATAGATATCTGTTGTTTTTGTTGTAATTATAATTATGTTCGGCAAGGAGACTTTGGAAAGAGAATAAGTGAACGATGTTATGGTGTTAAAGTTGCATTCATGATAGAAAAAGTTTTAGATGAACTTATAATTGCAAAAGCTAAGAGGGAAAATGATGGTACATATTCTGCATAAATATGTTCATTATTCTCTATACAACAGTAAAATAAGAATTTATGCTAATAACATTAAATATATAAACTATGAATGTTTCTGATGATGAGATTTTTGCTAAAAAAGAAGAATTTAGTGAATTCTTAGAAAAAGCTTCTAATAAGGAATACATTAATAAAAAAGATGAAGTTAATGAGCTAATACATCCAAATTCTTTAATTACTAAAAACATTTCACTTTTTACAAAAAATCCCAATTATAAATTACTTACTTGGCTGATTATACAAATTCTTATATTTACATTATTTATTGATGTAGTTGTATTTTTTAAAAATCATCTTGTACCTTATATAAATTCATTTTGAACTTCTGAATAATTAATTTTGCATACTCTAATAAAGTTTAATGAACTTATTGAAAACTAAAATTAACCTTACTAAGGGATATTTTAATTAAATTTTTTATTTAGAAAGAGTAAATAAAAAAAGAGTGTTTGTTAAATAATTGTTTTAAATGAAATTAAAAAAGCAAATTTAGTTTAAATTGTTGTGATAAATATTGCACCAATTCAATATTGATTTTGGCTAATATTTATAAATGTATAAAAATCAAACTTTATTTATTTCTCTAGCTATCGGTTTAATTGTTATCCCTCAGCTTTTCTTAAGTGCAACTATTTTTTTTAAATAATTAAGTTTTTTTTTACTAATTATTTCTTTTTGAATATTTTTATAATTTAGATCAAGGGTGTTTATTAAAGATATATTTTTATTGTTTTTTTGTTTGTTCTATTAATTGAATTCTATTTTTCTTTAAATTTTATTTGTTTTTTTAATTACAACAAGAATATAATCAATCATGAAATTAAAGTTCAAGAAATTATATTTTTTTGGTATCTTACCAGTAATTTAAAACCAAGAGTTACCTAAAATAAATCAAACTTTCAGTTAGTTCTTTCAAATTATTTAGTGTCATTTCTGTGCCAAAAATGTTAAGAGGTATTATATAAATATTAAATATCCATCAATTGCTTTACATATTTTAATACTTGTGTTACATTAATTAATAATTATTTCACTTATCATGACACCTGAAGCAGAAAGATTTAATGGCTGGGCTGCAATGCTTGGTTTTGTAGCAGCGGTCGGCGCATATGTTACAACAGGTCAAATTATCCCAGGTTGGTTTTAATGTCTAATCCTTCATCAGTTACTACCGAATCTGGCGGTAGACAAAATATGTTTCCTACTGAAACTCGTCCATATATAGACGAAAGTGTTTCATATGAAGGTTATCCTCAAAATGCTGAAAAAGTTAACGGTCGTTGGGCAATGATTGGTTTTGTAGCTCTTTTAGGCGCATATATCACTACAGGCCAAATAATACCTGGTATTTTTTAATTAATTTTAAATTTACTGATAACTACTTTTAAATAACTTTTAATCAAATGAACAAATCTGATAAAACTCCAAAAATTATTGAAAAAGAAAAATTGGTTGCAGAAACTCTCAATGGGAGATTCGCAATGATCGGATTAATTGCTGCCATTGGTGCTTATTTAACAACTGGACAAATTATCCCAGGTTTCGTTTAATTGTTTTGAGTATTATTCCTAAAAATAAAAATGAATATTGGAATTCTTTTCTTAAAAGTTAATACTATTGGTTCAATTACCCTATCTGAACTAGATTGGATTGCTAACAATCAATCTGATTTTAATAGATTAGATATGGCTTTAGTAATAAAACTAGGTAGGTTAATGGATAAAGGAGTTATTGAAATAGATTGCAGATTACCAGCTTGATTTATTTATTTCAATTTTAGATTTAAACTATTATTTAATCTCAATCTATTTAATTAAAATTTTTCTTCATAGTTTTAAGTTTCTATATAATTTTTTTTTACTACTTTAAAAATCTTTAAATTTCATTATATTGCTATAGTTTTTTCTTAATCTATTAAGTTGTTGACTTGTAGCAATACAACAACAATTTTTGATATTAATCAAATTTTATAATAAATTTTTCTTTCTTATATTTAAATATTAAGCTGCATCCAAATCTATTTTTAATTCAATAGATTTAAGTTTTATTGCTTTTTTTATTTTTGAGAGAGCCTCTAATTTTAGTCTTCTTTGTTTATCTGTTTCATTTCGATGCTCTTTGACTTCAGCTATAGCTAACTTAACTTTTTGGAATTTTAGATTAAGATCTTCACTTTGATTCATTTTAATCATTAGAAATTTTTCATATTAAACTTCAGTTGTTTTAAAGAGTAAATGAGTAATTTATCTAAATATTAAACTTGAATGTAGATGATGTAACTTAATATCATTGAACTTTTTTTAAGTTATTTATAAATAGTTGAGATTTGCCTTTAAAAGAACTTATTAATTACTTAAATTTTTTATAAATTTATAAGTTGCTGATTACATTCAATAATTCTAAAGTTATACCTTTTTCGCTCATGGAATGGCCAGAATTAGGAACAATTGTAAGGGTTGAATTATCTAATTTCTGATGAAGATCCCATGCACTTCTTACTGGACATACGACATCATATCTTCCCTGAATTATATTGGTACGAATATGTTTTATTTTTTCTACTCTGTTTAAAATATAATTTTCTTCTAGAAATATATTATTTATAAAATAATGACATTCAATTCGAGCAAATGCATCATAAAATAAACTCCTTGATGTCTCTTTGATGGTAAATTCTTTTTTTATCAAGTGACTAGTTGATAATTCCCAATTTGTCCAAGCTATTGCGGCTTCTTTTCTAAGTTTAATATTGTCGGATGTTAAATACTTATAGAAAGATTTAATTAAATTATTCCTTTCTTTGACTGGAATAATAGATATGTATTTTTCGTATTCTTCAGGAAATATTTCACTGGCTCCATATTGATAAAACCATGAAAGTTCAAAAGATCTACATAAAAATATACCTCTTAAAGTAAGACTTATAACTCGAGATGGATATTGGATTGCGTAAATTAGAGATAAAGTTGAGCCCCATGATCCGCCAAATAAATGCCATTTTTCAAATTTTAGATATTCTCTAATTTTTTCAATATCTTCTATTAAATCAATCGTTGTATTTTGCCTTAATTCTGAAAAGGGCTTTGATTGTCCACATCCTCTTTGATCAAATTGGATAATATCAAATTTACTAGGATCAAAATATCTTCTATATCTAGGTTGACTACCTCCGCCTGGTCCTCCATGAATAATAAGAATTTTTTTTCCCTTTGGGTTCCCAGATCTTTCCCAATAAATAGTATGAATACTGTCAACTCTCAGAAAGCCTTTATCAATTGGCTCAAGTTCTGGAAATAAACTTTTAATTACCATTATTTGAATATTAATATTTTAATTTTAAATTTTATAGTTGAATATTCAAGCTTATATCATAATTTTAATCCTAGAGGTTCAACTTTTTAATTTTTTAATTTTAAAATATCTTTTATTGTTAAGGTTTTTCAATACTGAAGTTCATATTTTCATTAATAGCTAACTAAAATCCCCTCTAAGGAACTTTACATATTTTAAATTTGTTTATAATGAATAATTAAAGGAAAGACCTAATATTTTGTTAAGTATATTTTTCTCACTTTTTATTTGTGTTTTATAAATAAGAAACTAAATTTAAGTAAGATATTTTATTATTATGGGAATTAAATTTAAGAAATTTTTTAATTTAAACTCTTATGAATGGTGGCGAAATCATCGTAGATTTGTGACATTGGGAGCTTTTCTAGCTTTATTCGCATTTTATATAAGAATACCCTCTGCTAATGATTTTAAAGTTCGAGATACATGCGGAAGATTAAATGCCAGTTATCAAATTACGGGTAAAGAAGCATTATTGAAATTAAATCTCAATTCTTTAAGTGAATTTAATGACCGCACTCTTGCTAACAATTATTGTGAAAGATATTTAGGCTTGGAATAATTATTTTGATAATCTTTAAATAAACAAGAATAAATTTTTCTAATGTTAAAAACAGAAGTAATTATTGCTTTGACTAAATGGATACAAAATTGGAAAAAGATTTACGGAGAAAGTCCTACTATAGATGAATGTATTACTTGGTTAGAGTGGAAATTTGAAGATTCATCTATTTCTGAGGATCAGAAAAAATTAGTAGAAGCTGTTCTCAATTCTAATAAGGGATAATTATTCTAAATTAGTTGAATTTTATATTGAATTAATTTACTAATTTGAGCTATTAGGATGTTAAAAATAAAATAATATTATAAAAAAATGAACAATTCAGGAAAAAAAGTATTAGTAACTGGTGCTTCTGGATATATAGCTCTTCACTGTATTTCTGAACTTATAAAAAGTGGTTATAAGGTTAAAGGTTCCTTGAGAAATTTAAATAAAGAAATAGAAGTCCGAAAGGCTTTAGGATCTTTAATTAATGACTCTAATTTTGAAATATGTAAGCTTAATCTTCTTTCAGACGAAGGATGGGACTCTGCAGCATCCGATTGTGAATTCCTACTCCATATAGCTTCCCCATGTATTATAAAAGAACCAAAAATTGAGAATGAAATAATTAAACCAGCTGTTGAAGGAACAATCAGAGCATTAACAGCAGCTCAAAATTCCAATATTAAAAAAGTTGTATTAACCTCATCAATAGGCTCAATAGCATATGGACATGATAAAAAAATTTGTAATAACAAGGATTGGACAAATATTAGAAAAGGAGTCGGATCTTATATAAAAAGTAAAACAATGGCTGAAAAAGCAGCATGGGATTTTCTGAATAATTTATCTAATCCTTCTTTTTCGATGACTAGTATTCATCCTGGAATGGTTTTTGGACCTTTGTTAAACAACAATATTGAAGGTGCATCAGCAAACTTGATAAAACAATTGATTAAAGGAGAATTTCCAGCACTTCCGAATATTTACTTCACTGTTGTTGATGTTAGAGATGTTGCTGAATTACACGTAAAATCATTAATTAATAGAAATAGTGATAATAAAAGAATAATTGTTACTTCTCAAAAATCAATCTCATTTTCTCAAATTTCAATGCAATTAAGACAGTTTGGTTTTTTGAAATCTCCTCTAAATTTAATTCCTAGTCCTTTAATAAAATTTCTCGCAATATTTAATAAAGATATGAAAACTACACTATCAATGATTAATAGAGGTTATTTTGAGGTGGAGATTTATGAAACTAAATCAATCTTTAATTGGGAACCAATAGCTTTTGATAAAACCATGAGAGATATGACCACATCTTTGCAAGAATTACTAAATTAAATTTTAAAAAGCTTTATTTATGTATTATTGAAAAATTAAATGAATTGATTGTTATCATAGAAATTTTAAAAATTAATTTGTTAGTCATTTCTAATAAAAATTAAAATTCCTATTAAAAAAATATCAAGTACTCTAAGATTTAAATATTATGAATTAATAATATTCATGGAGGAACAACAAAAATTAGTTGAGTCTGCAACTATAAAAACTTTTAGGGATTTCGCTGATAAAGCTGATTTTTCCTTCTTGAATAATCTGAATCCTGATCCTCAATCATCAAATGATGGAAATGACCATATTCCAAGAGAAATATTTTCGGGCCATTTTGTTCCTGTAAAGCCAACTGCAATATCTTCACCAAAATACATAGCCCATGGAAAAAATTTTTTTAATGAACTTGGATTATGTCATGAATTAAAAGATGATAAATCTTTCTGTAGTTTTTTTACAGGTAATATTGTTTCAATAAACGAAATCCCTAATTATGGATGGGCAACAGGATATGCTCTTTCTATTTATGGTAGTGAATATATTATTCAATGCCCTTTTAAAACAGGTAATGCTTACGGAGATGGCAGAGCTATATCAATTTATGAAGGAGTATTCAATAATAAACGCTGGGAAATGCAATTAAAAGGAGGAGGACCAACTCCATATTGTAGAGGGGCAGATGGAAGAGCTGTATTAAGGTCAAGTATTAGAGAATTTCTTGCACAAGAGTTTATGAATTCTTTAAAAGTTCCAACTTCAAGATCTTTAATACTTTTTGCCTCTGAGAAAGAAACTGTTATGAGACCATGGTACGGAGCTAATTCAAATACATTTGAACCTGATATTCTTGTTGAGAATCCTGTCGCAATTACTACTCGGGCTGCCCCATCTTTTCTACGTGTTGGTCAAATTGAATTATTTTCAAGACGAGTTAAAAATAATTCTCATCCGAATGCATACAAAGAGCTAGAAATGATTATAAAACACTTAATTCAAAGGAATTATGAAGATGATATTGGTAGAGATTTGGCATTTTTAGATCAAGTCATAGAGCTTGCTTTTTTATATCGTAATCGACTTATATCTTTGGTTTCAAATTGGATCCGTGTAGGTTATTGTCAAGGCAATTTTAATAGTGATAATTGTGCTTTAGGAGGATATACTCTGGATTATGGACCTTTTGGTTTTTGTGAATTATTTGAACCTGGATTTCAACCATGGACCGGAGGGGGTGAACACTTTTCTTTTTTGAATCAACCAAAAGCCGCAGAAATCAATTTTAAAACATTTTGTAATTGTCTAATCCCTTTATTTAAAGATAATAGGAAATTGTTAGATAAACTTGCTGAAATTGAAAATGATTTTTCAGACTATATGAAAAGAGAAATGGAGTTAATGTGGCAAATGAAATTAGGTTTAAGTTTTTGGGATACAAATCTTGTTGAATCTCTTTTTAAATTAATGCTTGTTACTAAAGTTGACTATACAATGTTCTTTAGAAGATTATCAGAAATTCCAGAAGATATTGGATTGCTAAAGGAAAGTTTTTATAAACCTATTTCAGAGGATATTAATCTTCAATGGACAAATTGGCTTAAATCCTGGAAAAATAATATTCATAAAATTGGAGATAGCAAAGAAAAATCTGCATTAATGAAAAGTGTAAATCCTCAATATACCTGGAGAGAATGGTTAGTTGTCCCAGCTTATGAGAATGCAGAAAAAGGAGATTACCATTTATTAAATGAATTACAAGAGGTTTTTGATGATCCGTATAAACGTCAAATTAAAACTTTAGATAAGAAATTTGATAGCTTAAAGCCAATTGAATTTTTTAATAAAGGTGGTATTTCTTATTACAGTTGTTCTTCTTAGGATTTATTCATTTGGAATAATCTTTTAATATAATTTAGCTTTTAAAATTGACCTCTAATTAAATAAAGATAATGCTTAAAAATTAATAAATATAATCTTTAAAGAATGTAGTGATTTAATGAGTTTCGTTGATAATGATCCAAAAAAAAGTGAGGTTGTTAGTATTCTGAAAAAACAGAAAATCAAAAATTTATTTCAGAAATAAGATTGCTGTATTAATAACTAATAATGTAAATGTATGTAAAGTTTTGGAATAATTTTACATGAAGAGTTGAAAAAAAAATTTTTTAACTTTTTATTTGATTTTTATAATCTAATTATTAATTCTCATAATTTCATAAGCCATATTCTTCTATGTTTTGTGCAATACTTCTTAGTAGTTCAATAATCTCTGAATCGGAACAGTCTGTATCCTGTTTTAAAGCTATGCATTCATCTCTTATGGCAACATTAGTTGACCACCATATTCCTGTACTATTTGTATCATCGAAGTCAAATTTAGACATAGTTATTAATTCATAAATTTATAATAATACAATTTAAATGTTCTATAAAAAGAAATAATTTTCTACCCTCTGCTATTCAATTATTTTTATATATACTATTTTGCTTTGTCGATAGCCACTAATAAACCACCAATTAACGAGAGATTTCTTGCAAGATTAGCCATTTGCAGTGGAACAACATGAAAAATTATTGTTGTTGGAATGAGGAAAATCAATAAAAGTGTGCAAGCTAATTTTACTTCTTTTGTAAATATTAAGAGTATAGTTCCTGTAATCAAAAGGATAATAGCAGCTATTAAGAATACTATAGAGATTGATTCTGGAAAGCCTCTACTTACAATATATTGAGTTTGGTCGCTGAAATTAAGCAATTTACCAGGTATTGCAAATACAAAAATAGCGCTTAAAAGTAACCTTCCAAGAAAATCTAATGAATAAAATCTTTTTAAATCCATAAATAAATTTATTACTATTTAATAAATAGCTAAAAATAATTATATTTTCAACTAGTAATACAAATCAAATAATCAATCCTTTCAGTCTAATATATGTAAATTTAAGATACCTTTATTTAATTTCCCCTTAATAATTTAAACTTTTATTAAATCTATAGAGCATTTTTGCTTATATATATAGATAAAAAAAATGTTAATATAATACATACGTTCATCCCAGCTTTCGGGACGCATGACATGGCAATAGGGAACGGGATTGCTTACTTCTATAAAGGTCATGAATAACCTCGTACGCATCAGAGAAAAATTAAGAAAAGCTGAAAGATTACACAAAGCTCAAATTTTCGCAACTGAAAATGGAAGAATTTGTAATTACAATCCGAATAAATTTAGAGAACGGCTAAAGCAAGCTAAAGCTGAATTATCCAAAACTTAATATTATAAAAAAGAGAGTTTTAAACTCTCTTTTTTATTAATTATCCTCATTCAAGTCAGAATACTCAATCTCATTAGATATAGGCAATTGAGAAGCACTATTCGTTGACTCTACTATTAATGCAGTTAAAGCTTTATTCTTTTTTGAACTTTCAGCGATACTGCCTATTGCCCCAATTGAAACACTTGATCCTAAAGAAGTGCCTAAAATTGCCCAAAAGTATGGGTTCCTATTAAACTCTTTAGCACTATATCCTATTAAATAAATTAAAGTTCCTAAAATCCCAATAAAAGAAATAATTTTGCAACTCAATCCACTCCATGAGATTGTAGCTTTAGCTTCTTTAATTTGTTCTTCCATAATAATTTATATCCTTAATATTAAATTAAATATTTTCTATCAACTTGCCAATGCATATAAATACTTTTTTCCCTTTATTTAATAACTTTGTAATTATAAAATTTCAATGATCTTCATTTTTCTATAAACTTCGAAAAATTGAATTAAGTCCTTAAAAGTTTTTAGGATTACTTTCAGAATAAAAACTAAAAGAATTGATATTTAAGTAAAAAATTTTACAACTATAGGTATAAAATTACTAGATTAATCCTTGCCTTTTAAAATTTACTTTAAAGTATAAGTACAAAATATTCAAATATGGTTTCATCATCCAGCGACCCAACTTTACTTTTTGTTTTAGGTAGTATCGGTTTATTACTCTTTGGTGCTATAGGTTATGGCATATATACTACTGTAGGCCCTAAATCAAAAGATTTAAGAGATACTATTAAGGAACATGCAAGAATGCATGAATTGGGAATTGCCCATGGGCATGGTAAAAATGAGAAGAGTCATTCTCATTAATCGTGTCATATCTTCGTATTAATTCATTCTTTTATTATTATCTATATTAACTTTAGGAAAATAACCCCTCCCTATGACTTAGTAAATTTGTTTATTTTATAAACTCATTGAA
>CAYNKY010000014.1:0-24424 GCA_964397895.1 uncultured Prochlorococcus sp. | reverse complement strand
GTACACAAAAATGTATTCAATTTACAAAAATGGTTACGTTTTGAGATCGGAATATTTATTCATTTAAAAATCCTTTTTCCAAAATTTGATCAATTTATGAGTATAGTTACTCAAAAGTAATTTTTTTTGAAAAATTAGTTAATGAACTTTCCTTACGAAAAAACTAATCAAAATAATGGTTACAAAACAATTGAGCAAACAATGGAAAAGCTCTCTGATGGTGCTAGAAGACTTGCTGCTCAATTAACTACTACTGCAAATTTTGAATCCCTTTGGAAAGTTCTAACAGACTACGATAGGTTGAATTTATTCATTCCTAATCTTTTATCTAGTAAAACAATTTTTAAAAATGAAAACAATATACAACTCAAGCAAGTCGGTTCACAAGATTTTTTAGGTATGAAATTTTCCGCTGAGGTTTTTCTTGATCTCTATGAAGAAAAAGATCTTGGATTAATAAAATTTAAATTAATTAAGGGTGACTTTAGAAGATTTGAAGGCAGCTGGCAAATTAAATCAATAAATAATTCTTATCAGAATTCTTTGATTTATGATTTGACAGTAAAGGGTTGTCAATGGATGCCAATAGGAATGATAGAAAAGAGATTAAAAAGAGATTTAAGTGAAAATCTGATAGCCGTTGATAAACAAGCTAGAAAAACATAATAGATTTTTTTAAATAGCCCCAAGGGGATTCGAACCCCTGTCGCCTCCGTGAAAGGGAGGTGTCCTAGGCCTCTAGACGATGGGGCCAAGGATATATGAATGATACCTCTTAAAAAATATAAGTAAAACTATCCTTTCGTCAAGTCTTGTTGATCTTTATTTTGACCTTGCCACACGGGAACAGTAAAATGGAAACAAGATCCCTCGTTAATATCTGAAACGACCCAAATTCTTCCCCCATGAACTTCAACAATTCTTCTACATACCGATAAGCCAATTCCGAAGCCAGATGTACCCTCAGAAGTATGAGGCAGCCTAACTTTATCAAGAAATATTCTTTCTTGTTCATTTTTCGGAATGCCCGGACCATTGTCACAAATTGTGACTTCAACCCATTGGTTGGTTTTATGAATCATTGTTATTTTTACTGAACCAGAATCTTCAGAAAACTTTAATGCATTTTCAATCAAGTTCAGAAATACTTGTCTCATTCTTCTTTGATCAGCATATACACTAGGAAGATCAGAGGGAATATCTGTATCAATAACAATTTTTCTTAGTCTCCAAAACTTTTCCAATTCTAAAATTGCCTCTGCAGTAATATTTCCAAGGTCAATTTTTTGAGGATTGAATAGTGCTTCCCACCTGGTTGTACCTACTTCTAAAAGATCTTGAGATAAAAGTTCTATTTCTTCTAACCTTCTTTTGATAACTTCTTGTAATTTTTTTAAATTTATTTGGCCTAATTTCTGACTTTGAACAGCTAAGGTCGCCGCTGTTAATGGTGTTCTTAATTCATGAGCTACCATTCTCAATAACCTTTCTTGTGATTCAATTCTTTTTGTTAAAGTTTCGTTCTCTTGTCTTAGTACGAGTAATTCATCTTCTAATAGAATTTCCTTTTGAGTTCTTGTAGTATCAATTTTTGATGCTTGAAGATTAATTCCCAGATTTTTAACCAATCCCTCCTGCTTCCATCTTGGAAGCCAAGTCTTTAATTGGCTAAAAATATTACTCCCAGCAAAAATTTGCTTTGGAGAAGGAGAAACTTTTATAAGTGCTGGAATTGCAACTAATCTATGTAATTCTAGTAATTCAGGTTGCTCAGCTGGATCAGAGATTTGTAATGATATCTTAAATTCACACTTATCACTTTCCAAGTAGTCTACTAACGCTCTTAGATCACCTCTAGAGAGTTGTATTCTTGCAGCCACAAGAATTAATTTTAGTTCTTTTTTGTCATTCAATTTATTAAATTCGTTGATGAAAAGCTTTCAATGCTTATAAACACATTAAGATATTTAAATTTATTCTACAATTAAGCTATTAAATATATAGTGCAAAATATAAAAATGATAGCTATTAATCAAAATAATAATTTACAAATGGAGAATAAAAGTTCTCCAGAAATATCCATTAATAGTAATTTGAAGAGGTGGTTTGGAAGAAATCTAGGTTTATGGAAATCTCAAAGAACATATTTTCTAGATGACAAAGGTAAAAATTATAATATTTGTATGAATTTGAGAATTGAAGCTTTAACTAATGAAAATGCATGGCAGTCTCATTATAAATTTTCTTGGCATCCTTTGAAAAAATATTCGTTTTTTAAAGATAACCCTGAATATAAAGAAAAGGGAGAAATGAAAGCATACATCCAAGGTCATCAATTGATAAGAGAGAATTTTTACTTAAGCGATAAAAAAGGGATCTCCAATATCAAACAAGTTGATGAACATGAAATGATTTTTGAATCAACTTACGAAGACTGGTACATAATAGAACATACTAGACTTATTGATATGGATAATTTAAGGTATAGAGTAATTTATTCTTGGAACAAAAATACTCTAAAGATTGTTGAAAGTCATCATGAGACTAAAATGGTTCCATAAATTTTTTAAAGAAATATAAAATTAAAAAATAATAAATGTTATCTTATAGTTGAAATTCAAAAATATATGAAAATTAAATTAAAGAATCTTAAGTCGTTGAAATTATTAATTTTTCCAATTTTTTTATCAAGTTTTATCTTCGATGCAACTTTATTAAAAAAGGAAATTTATGCTAATCAAGAACTTTCTCCAGCCAATGAAAATGATCTTTATTTATATAAAGGGATGGGTGCTTCATATCTTTGCATCGCTTCAAAAGCAGGGATTGAATTTCCTAAGGCTGTGGGGGTAGCAACTGCAACTTATGTGCAAGTCTTAGAAGGAAAACATGGAGGACTAATTGAGGAATTAGGAGATACAAAATTAGAAAGAGAAAAATTATTTGCTGGAGCAGAATTCCAAATAGTTAATACGGCAATGAAATATTGCCCCGATAGTGTACCCAAAGATGTAACGAAAAAAATTAATAAAATTTTAAAAGATACTTCTAAGAAAAGTAAAAAATAAGAATTTATCTAAACATTGAACTTACAGAACTCTCTTCGTGGATTCTCCAAATAGCCTCACCTAACATATTTGCGACTGATAAAACTTTTAATTGAGAAAAATCTTCTTTATCTGCCACAGGAATGCTATTAGTCACAATAACTTGTTCAAATAAATCTTTTGTACTTAATCTTTCATATGCAGGTGGAGAAAAAACTGCATGGGATGCACATGCAAAAACTTTTTGGGCACCTTCTTTTTTTAATAAATTAGCTCCAGAACATATAGTCCCTCCTGTATCAATCATGTCATCTATAAGAATAGCTGTTTTACCTTTTACCTCTCCAATTACGGTTAAGCTCTCAGATATATTATGAGCAGATCTCCTTTTATCAATAATTGCGAGTGGAGCATCTTTCATTAATTTTGCAAAAGCACGAGCTCTAGCTACTCCTCCAACATCTGGAGAAACCACAACAACTTCTTCTAAGTTTAATGTTTCTAAATAATCAATTAAAACAGGAGAACCATAGATATGATCACATGGAATATCAAAGTAACCTTGTATTTGCGCTGAATGCAGATCCATAGCTAAAACTCTATCAACCCCAGATTTTTCTAATAAATTAGCGGTTAATTTAGCTGTTATGGATTCTCTTCCCGAAGTTTTTCTATCAGCTCTTGCGTAGCCGAAATATGGAATAACGGCTGTGATTTGTCTTGCGGAAGCTCTTTTACATGCATCCACCATAATCATCAATTCCATTAAGCTATCATTGACAGGAGCGCATGTAGGCTGGATTAAGAAAACATCACAACCTCTTATGGACTGTTGAATTTGGACATAAAGTTCACCATCAGCAAATCTTTTTGACACAAGAGGTACATTTTTAATACCTAAATAAGAAGCTATTTCCCCTGCTAGTCTTGGATTAGAAGTACCACTGACTAATCTTAGTCTACTATTACTTAAATTAAAATTTGGCTGTTCGTTTTGCACTGCCGTGATGAAACTTGTCACGAAATTTGCAATTTTAAGTTGTCTTTAATATCCTAGTATTAATTACGAATTTGGCACAAATAATTTATAACTTAAGTCAAAAACTTTACAACTAGAAAAATTTAAGTGTTTAAAATCTTTAATGGTTTTATCTTTAAAATATTTTCAACCATAAATGGTTATTCTGTTAATTATTTTATGTTGGTTACATAAATTGTTTATATTATTGCTTTTAGGTAGTTTAAGAAAGGGGATTTTTTTTCTTTATAAAATAATTTACAGGAGATTAATTAAATATCTTTTTTAAGTATGTTATTTGATTCTTACTCAACAAAAAAATATTTTGGCATTCTTGTACATCCTTCGAGTCTCCCAGAAGGGACTTATTGTGGGACTTTTGGAGATGGTTTAAAAAATTGGATAAAATTATTGTCAAGAAACAAAGTTAATGCTTGGCAATTTTTACCACTTTCACCAACAGATGCAATGGGTTCTCCATATAGCTCGCCATCAAGTTTTGCAATTAATCCATGGTTTCTTGATTTTGATGAATTATTAAGAAATAAATTTATCTTGATAGATGATTCCTCTATAATTAAAAGCTTCAACTCAGAAACTATAAATTTTTTTGAATTTCATAAGGCTGATGAATTATCAGAAATAATGGGAGAGTATCTTCTTGATGCATGGAAATATCAATCAGAATATCAAAAAAATGAATTTAATAGTTGGTGCAATATTAATAACTGGGTCGAGGATTATGCTCTTTTTATGACTATTAAAGATGAGTTTGAGATGTTGCCTTGGTGGAATTGGCCAAAGGAATTTAGATATAAAGACTCAAACGCAATTAAAGAAATTGCAAAAAAGAAAGCTAAATTTATCTTAAAACAAAAGTTAATTCAGTGGCATTTGAATAGGCAATGGATAGAAATAAAGAAATTTGCGGAGATAAAAGGAATTAATCTTATTGGAGATTTGCCCTTTTACGTGGCTAAGGACAGCGTTGACGTATGGAGTAATAAATCGCTATTTAAAATCACATCTGATGGCGATTTAATCTTTCAAAGCGGTGTTCCTCCAGATTATTTTTCTTCGACTGGTCAACTCTGGGGAACTCCTGTCTATTGCTGGTCTAAACATGAGGAAACTAAATTTGATTGGTGGAAAAAAAGATTTAAAAGGCAATTTGACTTGGCTCATTTAATAAGACTTGATCACTTCCGAGCTATGGCGAGATATTGGCAAGTTGAAGGAAACGCTTGCAATGCTATTAATGGTGAATGGATTAAATCACCTGGGAACGATTTATTGAATTCGTTAAGAAGTTTTTTAGATATTAATAAATTACCAATTATTGCTGAGGATTTAGGAATTATTACTGAAGAAGTTGATAATTTAAGGGAGAAATTTGAATTACCTGGAATGAAAATTTTGCAATTTGCCTTCGATGGCAATAATAAAAACCCTTATTTACCCAAAAATATTATTGAAAAAAACTGTATTGTTTATACTGGGACACATGATAATTCTACTTCTAAATCTTGGTGGGATGATTTAGAGCAAAATATAAAACAACAAATTAAAAAAGAATATAACTTCAAGAACAACCCTTCTTGGGATTTAATAGAGTTGGGTATGAAAACTAACGCAAAGTTATTTATAGCTCCAATTCAAGATATTTTATGCCTGGATGATAGAAGTAGGTTAAATAAACCTGGTACTGTAGGAAACAATTGGAGATGGAAAATTAATTCAGGATTTAAATCAATTGAGCCATATATTGAAAGATATGGTGCATTAGGGAAGCAATACTCGAGGATTTAGTAATTATTTATTTTTAAGTGATTTCTCAATATATTTAAATTCAATTATCCTATTATTTAAGTAATATTTGTTTAAGACAAAAATACAAATTAATAAAATAAATAGATAAATTACACCACTATTCCAAGTATTTAATAAATCAAAATTCTTAAATATAAATTTATTAATTTTCTTTTGCTTTTTTGAGCTTGCATTTTTTTTAAGTGTATTGATAAGTTTAAATTTTTCTAAGGAAAGGCATTCTTCAAGTTTTAATAATATTGACCTTATAAAAGGATATTTAGGTATTAAATCTTTAATATTATTTTCTATTCCAATAATATTTGATAATGGAATTTTAGAAATATTTGATAATTCTTCAATAGTTAAATCTCCTTTTATTCTGGCTTCTTTAACTATATTTCCAATTTCAATAAAAGGATCAATATCTGAAAATTTTTTCTTTTTTAAATTAAAATTATTTGATTTATTTTTCTTAAATAAATTCATTTTATAGCCTTAAGATTAAATTTATGAATAGATTTCCAATTCCCCTCTTTCAAATTACCTAAGCTAATACCAGCAAATTCTATTCTATTTAAATCAATTACTTTATAACCAAATAAACTTGCTATACGTCTAATTTGTCTATTTCTTCCCTCTTTTAATATGATTTTCATCTTAAAAAAGTTAGACCCTTTTTCTAATATTTCTATATTACATGGGTTAGTTTCTTTCCCATTTAATTCAATTCCTAATTGCCACTTTTCAATATGAGTTTGTTTTAATTTTCCCATTAGTTCTACTATGTAGACTTTTTCATGTTCAAATTTTGGATGGCTTAATTCGTAGCATAAAGATCCATTATTAGTTAGCAATAAAGCTCCCCTACTAAGAAAATCTAGTCTTCCAATTGGATAAAAACCCTCCTTATACTTAGAGGGTAGAAGATCGATAATAGTTTTTCTATTGAGATTATCAGAACAACTAGTTATTACATATTTAGGCTTATTTAATAATAATATTTCAGGCTCAATTTTATATTTATTAATTACTTTGCCTTTCACTTTTATTATATCGGCATCTGTATTTACCTTCATTCCAATTGTTGCGATATTTCCGTTCACAATTACTTTTTTTTCTTTTATGAGAATCTCTGCTTTTCGTCTTGAACAAATAGCATAATGAGCAATAACTTTATTTATTCGTTGGTAAACCAAATAATTTAGTTAATTATTATTATTTTAATGATAAAATTTTTAAAAAAGTTGTTTTTTTAATTTGATCTAAATATTTTTAATTTACTGGAGAGATTAATTCTTGTACTGCATTCTTAGCAATTTTCAAAGGATTAAAAGTACCTCTTAATAAGTTAAATAATTTTTCTGCATCATCTAATTCAATTTTATCATTATTTATTAAGCTTAATAAAAGGTTTTTTCTAAATTCTGAACCTTTTTCACTTACTATTAATTTCAAACTGGCGTTAGCGACGGGTATTAAATCTGCATTAATATTAATCGAATCTTTGAATAAAATATTAAGGAGGCTTTCTAATTTATCTATTTGTATTCTGCCATCTTTATCAAAAATTACTTCTAAAAGTATATTTACTATTTCGTCTGAATTATCTGTGAGAAGTTTCTTAGCAATATAAGGATAAGCAATCTTCACAATTTTGAATTCAGGGTCAAGTCTCAAAGCTAAACCTTCTTGACTAACTACTGCTCTAATAATTAATGCAAATCTGCTTGGAACTCTAAATGGATAGGAGTACATCAATTTTGAGAATTTATCAGTAATCTCCTTAAAATTGAAATTACCAACCTCTTTTCCCAGTGAATCACCAAGAACTTCCTTTAATGGGTTAATAAGTAATTTAAGATCTTGTCTATCACTAAGAAATCCTAACTTTTGAAAATCTTTAGCTAAAAGTAAAAATTCGTTATTAATTAAATGAACTATAGCTTTGATAAGAGTCAACCTATCATTATCCGTTATAGAATCCATCATTCCAAAGTCAACATAAGCAATATTCCCATTTTTTTCATCACCACCTTTCAAGGCAAACATATTTCCAGGGTGAGGGTCTGCATGAAAGTACCCATGTTCGAATAGTTGTTGTAAACCACTAATCACACCTGTCCTAATAAAGGATGAAGGAATTAAATCATTCTCTTCCAACTCTTTTCTATCTTTTAACTTCACACCATCTATCCATGAAGTTGTAATGACTTTTTTGGAAGAATAAAGTTTCTCTACTTTTGGAATAAAAACCTGAGGATTTTTTTTGAATAAATATGCAAATTTTTCTGCATTAATTGCTTCTTTTACATAATTAATTTCTTCAAATAAAGCTTTACCAAATTCATCAATTATCTCTCCTATACCTACACCTATATTTAAGGGTAAAAGTGGAGAAAAAAAACTAGCTAAAATTTTTAATATCACAATATCTCTTCTGATGATGAATTCTAAATTTGGTCTCTGTACTTTGACAGCTACAAAATTATTATTTTTAAGCTTAGCTTTATATACTTGACCAAGACTTGCAGAAGCAATTGGAGTATTTGGGAAATCTTCGAATATATCTTTAGCTTCGGAGCCTAATTCTTTTTTAATAGTTTTTAAAGCTATTTTGTGATCAAAAGGGGGTAAATTATCCTGTAAATTTGTTAGTTCTGAAAGCCAATCTTGTCTAACCAAATCAGGCCTGGTAGATAGAGCTTGGCCAACTTTTATGAAGCAAGGTCCTAAATCAGTTATGACGTTAAATAAATATTTTGATAGATCCTCTTGAACCTTTTTATTTTTTGAAGAGCCTTGAAATATTAATCTAATTATAAAAAATAAAATTGTTAGTAAAATATAAATTATTCGGGGGATTAAAATCCAAGGCCTGATCAAAAGCCATATAAAATCCTTTTTTGGTGAATATTGCATTTCTGAATCATTCATTTGATTAAGAATAAGAAAAGGGTAAATTAGCTTATATAACGATTCTATAAGAGACAATATTAGTTTATGAGTATTTCAACTTTTCTAAAAAAAAAATTTGTAAAGTCACTTTTCTTCCCTTCCCATAATAGAGGGAAAGCCCTCCCCAAAAAACTAGTAGATCTATTATCTGAATTTCCAGGCTCTTGGGATTTGCCTGAACTTCCTGAATTAGGATCCCCTACCTCTGAGAAAGGATTAATTAAAGATAGTCAGGATTATTTTTCGGAAAAATTTAAGGTTCAAAGTTGCTGGTATGGAGTGAATGGTGCGTCTGGCTTAATTCAATCAGCTATATTAGCCATGGCAAATCCTGGAGATTATATTTTAGTCCCTAGAAATATTCATATTTGTGTTATCAAAATTTGTATAGTCTCAAATGTGATACCTGTTTTTTTTGATTTAGATTATTGCGAAGAAACTGGCCAATATAAACGATTATCAGAGGAATGGTTGATAAAAGTATTGAATGATAAATTTCTTGCAAATATTAAGGTCTCAGGTATTGTTTTAGTCAATCCTTCTTACAAGGGATATTCAACTGATATACAAACTTTAATTGATCTTTGTCATAAGAGAGAAATTCCTGTTTTAGTTGATGAAGCTCATGGATCTTATTTCCTGTTTTGTGAAAACTTTGGATTACCAAAATCAGCTGTTAGAGCAAAAGCCGATTTAGTCGTTCATTCTTTACATAAATCTCTTAACGGATTAACTCAGACGGCAATGTTATGGCATTCAGGAAATATTATAAAAAAACATAGGTTGGCCAATAGTGTAAGCTTCTTGCAGACAACAAGTCCTAATTCTCTTCTGCTAGCTTCTTGCGAAGAGGCTCTAAAAGATTGGCTTGATTATAGAAATCTTGAAATATTTAAGCAAAATATAAATGAAGCGCGCTTAATCACTAGAGAATTACTAAAAAGAGGTTTACCATTACTTAATAATGATGATCCTTTAAAAATAATTTTAAATACTAGTTCATATGGAATTGATGGATTTACTGCAGATAAGTTTTTTTGTGAAAAAGGAATTATCGCGGAACTGCCAGATATGATGACATTAACTTTTTGTTTGGGTTTTGCCAAACAAGAAGAATTTATTGATTTATTTATAAATATATGGGAAAAATTACTTAATAAATACAAAAATAGAAACTTCTTAAAATCATTAAAGCCCCCATTTCCTTTTTTACAATGCCCTCAAATCAATCCTTCATCGACTGTACAAATGAAGTCTCAAAAATTAGCATTAAAGGAATGTGTGGGCAAAATATCTGCAGAAATTGTTTGTCCCTATCCTCCAGGAATTCCATTAATAATACCTGGAGAAATTATTGATAAACAAAGAGTGGATTGGTTAATTAAAC
This sequence comes from uncultured Prochlorococcus sp., assembly GCA_964397895.1. GTDB lineage: Bacteria > Cyanobacteriota > Cyanobacteriia > PCC-6307 > Cyanobiaceae > Prochlorococcus_A. The sequence goes on along the minus strand of CAYNKY010000014.1, from coordinate 14,205 downwards.
AAGGATTATTTGATGAAGATCTGTTAAATTTTTATATAAGAGTATTAAAACCTTAAATATATTTTATGAGATTTAAAAGTGGTTTAATTATTGGAATATTTGGACTTTTAGTTGTAATTTTAGGGGGCCCTTATTTTGCTATTGGTATTGCTATACTCACCTACCTGGCTTTATTAGAATTATTTCGTATGGCTGAATTTAAGGGAATAAAGCCTGCTACAAAAACGACTTTATTATCATGCTTTATAATAATTGTTTCTACTTATCTAGAGGTAATTGGCTTAATTGAGCATCAAATATATAGCTCAATACTGCCAATTACTTCAATTATTATTTGTACATGGTTGTTACTCCAACCGAAACCAGGCAAAATCTCTGATATCGCAACTTCCATATTTGGATTGTTTTATATGGGATTCCTGCCAAGTTACTGGATTAGATTAAGAGAAATAGATTCTATTTTTAACAGTTCATCTTATGGTGGTAATGGATTTTCTAACTTACAAAATTTTTCAGGTCTTAATATTACATTGGTTGCTTGCTTATTAATAGTTTCTAGTGATATTGGCTCCTACTTTATAGGAAGAAAATTTGGAAAAAAAAGTCTTTCTCCTATTTCTCCAAGTAAAACAATTGAAGGTTTAATTGGGGGTATAAGCTGTTCAATTTTTACTGGTACTTTATGTTCATATCTCTTAAGTTGGAGTAATTTTATTCTTATTGGAATTATTTCTGGAATAATTGTATCTTTAAGTGCATTAGTTGGAGATTTAATTGAGTCTATGATGAAAAGAGACGCTAAATTAAAAGATTCCGGTAATTTATTACCTGGTCATGGAGGGATGTTAGATAGAATAGATAGTTATATTTTTACACCTTCTTTAATCTATTTCATAATTCTAATTTTAGATTATTTCAGATTTCTTCAGTATTAAATAATATCTTGGATGAGAGTAAATTTATATAAATTAATTACCAAATAATATTTCTTGATTTTTTCTATATCAATGAACTTTTTTTCTAATTTTTAATTGAATTATTAAAATTAATTATTTTTAGAAATATAAATCTTTAAATTAATAATCATTAATGAAAACAATTAATTTACTCATTAACATATTAAATTAAATATTTATAGATCTAAATCTATAGTTTAATATCTGAGTATATTTTTATTAATTAGAGCCTTGTGAATTTTCTTTTTACTATTTACATTTTTCTGTAGTATCTATTTTTAAAGAGATTTTATTTTTAATATAACTTTAATATTTAAAATAAGTTTTTAATTTATTATATTACTTTTAAGAATTTCTTAAAATAAATCTCTACTTGATGAAGATTGCCTTTAAATAAATTATTAAGAATAAAATAATAATTTTATAATGTTTAATCATTTAGAAATAAACTTTCAAAATTATTCAATTACTAAATATAAGAGATTAAAAAATTATTTTATTGAAAAAAGTCAATAATAATTTTTCCTGTTAGATGGGGAAGGTCTAAGTGTGGTAAATGTCCGCAATTTTTCAGTTTTATAAAGTTCAGATTCTTCTCTGTTTTTAATTTATTCAACTCCTTATTTCCGAGTATTCTATCATTTTCGCCACAAATCGTTTTAGTAGGGACGTTTTGTTCTTTTTCGTAAGTTCCTGCGAAACCACCACTTCTAGCAAAACTTGCCAAAGAGTTTCTCCAGCCTTTACAACCTAAATGTATAGATGCGATTTGTTCTTCTTCTGCGCCTACACTTTTTTCAGGGTAAGCAAATGCTTGTCGACAAAGATTTTTTCTAACTATAGGTAATCCAAGAAAAGCAGCTCCAATTTGATTCAGAGGAATTGGTATACTTTTTGGTTCACCAAACAAACCAGCTGGTGATAAAAGAATTATTTTATCGATATCATTAGGAATGATTTTTAGTAAAGATAAGGCTACTGAACCACCCATAGAAGCACCAATAATCTTAATCTTTTGATTTAGATTTAATTCACTTAATAGATTACAAATATTATCTACTATATTGTTTGGACAATATTTAATACCTGAAATTCTGGGAGAAAAACCGAATCCAAATAAATCAGGAATTATCAATTTAAAATTATTTTTTAAAAGGGGGTAGATTCTTCTAAATTCAAGAAAACTGCTATCAAATCCATGTAACAAGATTATAGGATCACCTTGACCACTCATTACTACAGGGAAATTCTCATTAGACCATTTAGATTCTAATGAAATCCATCTGATATTATTTGAAATATCTCTTCCCATTGGATCTAAGATAGAGCTCTTAATTTCATTTAAATAATTTAAATTTGAATATTTTATCTTGTTTTTATTTAGTTCAAACAAAGTATCTAAATTGCAATTTTTTTGCTTTCGAATTTTTTTATGACTTCTACTATGTCATAAGGAGTTACCTCGAAAGGCAGAAAATGGATTTCTGATTCTTTTCTACAAGTAAAGTTCGCAATTCTTTCTAGATTATTATCTTCAAATACATCGATACCAAGATCTTTAATTGTTGTTGGTAAATTTAATTTCTTCATAAATTTCACTAACTGTTTAATGGATTGATCGGCTAGTTTATTATTATTTTTACTTTCTTCCAATCTTAACTGTAGTAATATTCCAACTCCTACTATTTCTCCATGTAATCGTTTCCTTTTTGATCTAATTTGTGTTATTGCATTATGTATTGCATGTGCAGCTGCAGTTCTGCATTTCTCTCCGCCAATTCCTCCAACTAATCCTGCGGTAAGAGTATTAGCCTCGATAACGTTAATCCAAGATAAGTTATTTTCTGTTTGATTGAGATAGGCCTTTTCTCCATTAATGAATAATTGGTCTCTTAGCACTCTTGATATTTGAATGGCTTGTTGAACTACTCCGTCCAAATTAGATGAACTTGTTATTGATGATTCATACCATTTCGCTAATGAATCTGCAATACCACTAGATAAGGTTTCCTTTGGCGCAGTTTTTATAAAAGAATGATCGCAAATCAATATATCAGGACAGGATTTAAGTTTTACATCTTTTATGAATTCCCCATTTTTTGAATATATATTTGCTAATGCAGTCCAACCAGCGCATGTAGCAGCACTTAGGGGAATAGTTATACATGGGATTGAAAGTTCTTCCGCTAAAAGCTTCCCTGAATCAAGTACTTTCCCTCCTCCTGCAGCTATTATTGAATCATTTTTACCTTTTATTGCTAAGTCGTAAAGTCTCTCAAGATCTTCTTCACAGCAATCAAAATCTAGTTCTTCAAAGGAAACATTTAAATTATGAGTTGTTAAAGATTTTAATATTTTAAATCTAAGTTCCTTTGTATTTAGGCTTCTTCCTATTAATAATGGCGATTTCGTTAATTTAATTATTTCAGGAATAGAATTAATCCAAGCATTTTCACCTCGTAGGATCTTAGATGGTGATATTAATTGCATTTAATTCTTTTAGATATTTGCTTCAGCTAATTCTTGAGGAGATTCTTCAGAAGAAATTTGTACTTTAACTTTTTTATTTTCATCAATGTCAACTAAGGCATTATCTCCATCTTTAATTCTTCCAGATAGAACCTCTTCAGCAAGGCTATCTTCTAAAAGTCTCATTACGGCTCTTCTTAAGGGTCTTGCACCATAAGAGGGATTATATCCCTCTTCAACTAATCTTTCTTTAAATGCATCTGTTACGCTTAATTTGATGCCTTTTTGACTGATTCTTGAAAAAACTTCTTTTAACATAATTTCTGCAATATCTTTAACTTCATTCTTCGTTAATTGTCTGAAGACAATAATTTCGTCTAATCTATTTAAAAATTCTGGTCTGAAATATTGTTTTAATTCTTCGTTTACCAGAGATTTAATTCTATTATATTGAGAATCTTCTATTGATTCGCCAGAGAATTCAAAACCGAGTCCTCCGCCACCTTTTTCAATAACTTTTGAGCCAATATTTGAAGTCATAATTAAAAGTGTATTTTTAAAATCAACAGTTCTTCCTTTTGAGTCAGTCAATCTTCCTTCTTCAAGTAATTGTAAAAGTAAATTAAAAACATCTGGATGAGCTTTTTCAACTTCATCAAAAAGTACAACAGTATAAGGTCTTCTTCTTACTGCTTCTGTTAGTTGTCCGCCCTCATTAAAACCTACATATCCTGGAGGTGAACCAATTAATTTACTGACAGTATGTCTCTCCATAAATTCTGACATATCTAATCTAATCATTGCTTCTTCACTTCCAAAGAAATAAGAAGCTAGCGCTTTTGTTAATTCCGTTTTACCAACTCCTGTAGGTCCTGAGAAGATAAAGCTTGCTATTGGTCTATTAGGATTTTTTAACCCAACTCTTGCTCTTCTAATTGCTCTAGACACTGCTTTAACTGCTTCATCTTGGCCTATTAATCTCTGATGGAGAGTATCTTCCATATTTAAAAGCTTTACAGATTCAGTCTCTGTTAACTTTTGAACGGGAACTCCAGTCCAAGATGCAACTATATGTGCGACATCTTCTTCATTAACAACTGGATTTTCAACAATAAGACTTTCTTTACTTGAGATATCTCCAGCTTCATTAGATTTTTCATTTTGTGTCTCTTTTTTATTTTCCAAAAGCTGTTTTATTTTTGAAGATAATTCGATTTCTTTTTCTCTGAGTTGTCCAGCTTGATCAAAATTTTGTTCTCTAACTGATTCTTCCTTTTGCTTTTGTACTTCCCTAAGCTCTTTATCAATTTGTTTTGCTTCAGGAGGTAATTTTGAATTTATTAATCTAACTCTACTTCCAGCTTCATCAATTAAATCAATAGCTTTATCTGGTAAAAATCTATCAGAAATATATCTATCTCCCAAATGGGCAGCAGCCTCAAGAGCTTCATCGGTAATTTTTAAGCGGTGATGTTGTTCATATCTTTCCCTTAATCCTCTAAGAATCTCAATAGTATCATCAATGGAAGGTTCTCCAACCATAACAGGTTGAAATCTCCTTTCAAGTGCTGCATCTCTCTCAATATGTTTTCTATACTCATCTAATGTTGTGGCTCCAATGCACTGAAGTTCTCCTCTCGCTAAAGCAGGCTTTAAAATATTTGCAGCATCGATAGCACCTTCTGCTGCTCCTGCACCTATTAGTGTATGAACTTCGTCAATTACTAAAATAACATTACCTGCAGATTTAATTTCTTCCATAATTTTCTTAAGTCTTTCTTCGAATTCACCTCTATATTTCGTACCGGCGACCAGTAAACCAATATCTAAAGTTAAAACCCTTTTCTCTTCAAGAATATCAGGTATTTCTCCCTGCTGTATTCTTTGTGCAAGACCTTCAGCTATGGCAGTTTTACCAACTCCTGGCTCACCAATAAGAACTGGATTATTTTTAGTCCTTCTTCCCAAGATTTGAACAACTCTATCGATTTCAGCATGTCTTCCAACAACAGGATCTAGTTTTGATTCACTTGCTAACTTAGTTAAATTAGTACCAAATTCATCTAATGTTGCTGTTTTAACATTTCCTTTTGAGGAACCTGCGCCAGAACCGACCTCCGCAGTTTCTCCAAGCATTCTTATAACTTGTGTTCTTACTTTTGTAAGATCTATCCCAAGATTTTCAAGAACTCTTGCTGCTACTCCTTCACCTTCGCGTATTAGCCCTAAAAGTAAATGTTCTGTACCAATATAATTGTGACCTAATTGCCTAGCTTCCTCAAGAGAAAGCTCTAAAACTCTCTTGGCTCTTGGAGTAAAGGGTATTTCAACTGCTACAAATCCAGAGCCCCTTCCAATAATTTTTTCAACTTCTATTCTAGAATCTTTTAAATTAACTCCTAATGATTTTAAGACTTTAGCTGCAACTCCAGTTCCTTCACCTATTAAACCAAGTAAAATTTGTTCTGTCCCGACAAAATTATGACCAAGTCTTCTAGCTTCCTCTTGGGCGAGCATGATGACTTTAATGGCTTTTTCAGTGAATCTTTCAAACATTGCCAATAGTTTTCCTACTAATAACCTACCAGTATTGAGTCTATTTTGTGTTCAGAATGATCTTTTGTGAATACTTAATGTTTTTTTGTTTAAGATCAAATACTACATTATCAGCGGGATTGCAGATAATAATTGGAATTTCTTAGATTCTGGTAATCCGCACAATAATAAATTTTAAATATTTTTTTAACATTTTTTTTCTTTAATAAGCGCATCTGAACCATCCCTGTAGAAATTCTTTCTAATCCCAACTGTTTTAAATCCAATATGATCATAAAATTTAAGAGCAGCCTTATTTTTATTTGATACCTCAAGAAAAATTTTATCTATTTTTTTTTGTTTGCATTGGGATATGAGTTTTGAAATTAATTTTCCTCCTAAACCTTTCCTTTTATGATCTTTATTGATTGCAATGAATCTTAATTCTGATTCATTAAAAATTATTTGAAAAACACAAACTCCTATGATTTTATTGCTGTCAAATATTCCATATGCTTTTGTGTGTTTTTTTGATAATTCATCTACCCATTGATTATGATTCCATAAATTTAGAGTGCCCAAATCTAATTCATAACATCTTTTTGAATCTTTTAATTTAATTTCTACTACTTCTAACATTGGTCAAATCATTGCAGAAAATAAAAGAATTTAAAATAATAGAGTTGTAGAATAGTAGTGTTAATCACGGACCTATGAAAGAAAAAAACACATTTTTAAAAGCTGAAATTGATTTTGATAGTCCAAATAGAAATATAGTTCCTTTAACAACTTCTGTCGATTCAAGTGGCAAATTAACAATAAGTGGATGTTCAATTGAAGAATTGATCGCTCAATATGGCTCACCTCTTTACCTAATGGATGAACTAACTTTAAGGAATTCTTGTAGAGCATATAAAAAAGCATTAGACAAATTTTATCCAGGAAAATCATTGCCTATTTATGCCTCAAAAGCTAATAGCTCGATATTTATGAGTAACTTAATATCTTCTGAAGGATTTGGGCTTGATGCAGTATCAGAGGGTGAATTATTAACAGCGCTTAGAGGTGGTGTTGATAAAAGCAAAATTGTGTTTCATGGTAATAATAAATCTGATAGTGAAATAGAATTTGCAGTCACAAATAAAATAAAAGTCATTGTTGATAATGAATATGACTTAGAGAGAATGATTAATTTATCTGAATCTCTTAAATCTAATCTAAAAATTATGATACGTTTTACCCCTGGTATTGAGTGTCATACTCACGAATATATACGTACAGGGTCTTTTGATAGCAAATTTGGATTTGGGTTAGAAAATCTGAATTATGTATTTAAACAAATTAATAAAGCAAAATATTTGGATTTAGTTGGATTACATGCCCATATAGGATCTCAAATTTTTGAATTGGAACCTCATAATGATCTAGCTGAAATATTAGTGAATAAAGCTATTGAAGCTAAATCTTTTGGTCATAAGATAACCGAATTAAATGTTGGCGGAGGTTTGGGTATAAAATATACAAATGAAGATGATCCTCCTTCAATAGAAGAATGGGTCAAAACTATTTCTCAATCGATAATTAAAGTTTGCGATAAGAATAATTTTGAATTACCAATTCTTATGTGTGAGCCTGGAAGATCAATTGTTTCAACAGCAGGAGTAACTATTTATAAAATTGGCTCAATTAAGGAAATTCCAGGATTAAAAACTTACATTTCCGTTGATGGCGGGATGAGCGACAATCCGAGGCCAATTACTTATCAATCAAACTATTCTGCATGTCTAGTAAATGACCCTTTTAATCTAAAGAGTTCAAACAAATATACTATTGCTGGCAAGCATTGTGAATCTGGAGATGTTTTATTTAAATCTATTGAGTTAGGTTTATTCAAAACGGGTGATTTATTATGTGTCTTTGGAACAGGAGCTTACAATAATTCAATGAGTTCAAATTATAATCGTATTCCAAGACCAGCTGCTTTAATTTTATCTGATGGAAATGCTGAACTAATCCAAAAGAGAGAAACTTCAGAAGATCTTTTAAAATTAGATGTATTGCCAGATCGCTTTCTTAAACATTATTAGGTAAGTTTAAAATAAGAATTTTAATTTCATGTGAACTTTTGGGAGATTATAAATTTTAAATTATTATTTGATGTCTTATTTGCTATTGGAATTGGCATATTGTTATTTTCTAGGGTCAAAGAACAAAGAACACTTTGGCTTTTAAGAGGTTATTTATTTTTAGTCTCTTTAGCTTGGTTTGTGCAGAGATATGAAAGCCTTCCATTAACTTCAAAACTAATTGATGCTTTAGTTTTAGCTTGTTCATTATCGCTGGCAATTTTATGGCAAGGAGAGCTTAGGAGATTAATGGAATTATTGGGAACTGGCAGATTAACAGTAATACTGGGAAACCCTCCTAAGGAGTTTAGGGCAAATGTAAATGCAGTTAATCAGCTAGTTGAAGCTGCTGGTAAGCTTTCCCAAAATAGAAGGGGAGCTCTAATTGTTGTTGATCTTGGAAGTGATCTTAGGCCAGAAGATTTTTTATATTCTGGTATAAAAATTGACGCACAACTTTCTAGTGATCTTTTAATAAATTTATTTGCAACAGATACTCCTCTACATGATGGAGCTATTTTAGTAAAAGGTAATAAAATTATTTCTGCAGGGGTAATACTTCCTCTTTCTCGCCAAGGGATTAGTCGTTACGGTACCAGGCATTTAGCGGCCTTAGGAATAACAGAAAGATTCGAAAGATGTATTTGTATTGTTGTTTCTGAGGAAACCGGTACATTATCTCTTGCGAACCAAGGGAAACTAGAAAGGCCTATTACCAGTAGTCGGCTTCAAGAACTATTAAATAGTTTTGTAGGAAGTTCAAATAATCAAACCGTTTCAAAATCATCTACAAATAGAAATGTTTTAATGCCAAAAAAAGGTACAACTGATATCATTTCCAATATTGGTATTGATAATTCTGTAAAAAATTCTGATTGAAAATGCAACACTAAATATCAATTATGAAATTAAAAAATTCTACAAATGAACTTACTGACTTATCACAAGCAATTGATAAATTAAGAATCCCAAATCATATTGCCATCATCATGGATGGTAATGGTAGATGGGGAATTAAAAAAGGTTTGTCAAGATCATATGGACATAATAAGGGAGTATCAATACTTAAGAATATATTAAAGTTATCAAAAAGACTGGGCGTAAAAGTTTTAACAGTTTATGCTTTTTCTACTGAGAATTGGTCAAGACCAATTGCAGAAGTTGAGTTTCTCTTGAATCTATTTGAAAAAGTTTTAGATAAGGAGCTAGAAGAACTTCATAAAGAATCAATCAGGATTAATTTTATTGGAGATTTGTCTCCTTTCTCAGATAATCTGAAAAACAAATTTAGAGATGCGGAAAACTATACTAAAAAAAATAGAGAATTCAACCTAAATATTTGTACAAATTATGGAGGAAGACAAGAATTAGTTTATGTAGCGAAAGAATTAGCTAATAAAGCACTTTCTGGAGAGATAACCCCTGCTCAGATTGATGAAAAATTGTTTGAATCATTATTACTAACAAAAGAATTCACTGATCCAGATTTATTAATTAGGACAAGTGGTGAAAAAAGAATAAGTAACTTCCTGCTGTGGCAATTAGCATATTCAGAAATTTATATAACTGATGTATTATGGCCTGAATTTAATGAAAATGAATTTTTAAAAGCTATTATCGATTTTCAGTCTAGGAACAGAAGATTTGGTGGAATTGAATCAATATCAAATGAATCATTAAAAAATTCTTTTTCTTGGGGATAGTAATATGATCAAATTAAATATTGATAATTCATTCAACTTAAAATATGACTGGTCTAGAGAAGAAATTCTTGAGATCCTTAACATGCCACTTATTGATTTAATGTGGAATGCTCAGATAGTTCATAGAAAATTCAATAGCTATAGAGTTCAATTATCTACTTTGTTTAGCGTCAAAACAGGAGGTTGTACAGAAAATTGTTCATATTGTAGTCAATCAATATATAGTTCAAGTCAATTAAAAAGTAATCCACTGCAGGAAGTTGAAACTGTATTAAAAAGAGCTCAAATTGCTAAAGATCAGGGTGCTGAGAGATTTTGTATGGGTTGGGCATGGAGAGAGATTAGGGATGGAAGTGCATTTAATTCAATGATTGAAATGGTTAAAGGTGTTAGAAATTTAGGAATGGAAGCTTGCGTCACTGCAGGAATGTTAAATGATACTCAGGCTGCGAGATTAGCAGAAGCTGGTTTGACTGCTTATAATCACAATCTTGATACTAGTCCTGAGTTTTATAAAAATATTATTACGACAAGAACTTATCAAGATAGGCTAGACACTTTGAGAAGGGTAAGAAATGCAGGCATTAACATTTGTTGTGGAGGAATAATAGGTTTGGGGGAGTCTAATAAAGATAGAGCTTCTCTTTTGAAGGTCCTTTCAAATATGAATCCTCACCCAGAAAGTGTACCTATAAACGCCTTGGTTGCTATTGAAGGAACTGGTATGGAGGATTCAAAAGATGTAGATTCTCTTGAGATGATCAGGATGGTTTCAACTGCGAGGATACTAATGCCAAGAAGTAAAGTTAGACTCAGTGCAGGAAGGGAAAAACTCTCTAAAGAGGCCCAGATAATATGTTTTCAATGTGGAGCTAATTCTATATTTTATGGGGATGAATTATTGACAACCTCTAATCCTGCTTGTGATACAGATAGAAAACTTCTTGAAGAAGTTGGTGTTTCTTTTAATAAGAATTTTGCTTTTGATAAAAAAGCTGTAAATGTTAAATGAAAGATTTTTATAAAATTATCTCTTTTTATAAATTCACCCAAATTAATAATAAAGTAATTGATAAATTTAAAGAAAGTTTATTAAAATATGAAGAAAATGAACTATCAGGCTTGGTAATTTTAGCTAATGAGGGAATCAATGGTACAGTTTGCGGCAATGAGAAAATTATTGATCTCTTTCACAAAGAAATAAAAAGTTTTTTTAAAAATGAAGATCTAAATGAAAAGATTAGTTATTCGAAAAGCAAGATTTTTAAAAGATTAAAAATAAAAATAAAGGATGAAATTGTAACTATGGGTATTAATGATGTTAATCCTAATAGTAATTCGGGGATGTATGTTGATGGAGAACAATGGAATTCTTTAATTGAAGATAAAAATACTCTCGTAATTGATACCAGAAATTTTTATGAGGTTTTACTTGGAAGTTTTGAGAATTCAATTAATCCAAAAACTAGAAACTTCAGAGAATTCCCTCAATGGATTGATAAAAATCTGCCAAACTATATCCAGAATAGAGAAGATGTAAATATTGCAATGTTTTGTACTGGAGGTATAAGGTGCGAGAAAGCAACCTCTTTGTTAAAAAAGAAAGGTTATAAAAATGTTTTTCATCTTAAAGGTGGAATTCTTAAATATTTAGAAAACATACCCTCAAAGAAAAATTTATATAAAGGAGAATGTTATGTCTTTGATGAAAGAGTAGCAGTAACTAAGAATTTAAAAAAAGGTTCATATTCTATCTGCCATGCTTGTGGGATGCCTTTATCTGTAGATGATAAAAAAAATCATTTTTATATTGAGGGGATTCAATGTCATTTATGTAAAGATAAATTTAGTGATAAGGATAGATTAAGATTCGCAGAAAGGCAGAAGCAAATAGAGGGAAATTTGAATAAAAATAATTCCTCTTCAGATAAATAATTCAGTTATGAATATTGAAGAATTACAAGAACTATCTATTGAACTTGGATTAACTATAAAAATACAACTAAGAGAAGTTTTAGGTCTTAAATTTTTTAGAATAGTAGTAGCTGAAATTAGTAACAATAAAGTGAAAATTTGGGGGGAAATGAAAGGTTGGTCATATCATCATCAAAATGGTCTCCAGTTGGATACTCTTAGAATTTTGAAAGGGTCACCAAAATTTGTATCAGAATTAATATGGGCTACAACAATGGCTTGGGCTTTGGAAAAAACAATATGTAAAAATGCAAGATTGTTGGCAATTTTTGATAATGCTGGGAACAGTAAAAAGCTTGTGAGATACTTTAAATTTATAGGATTTAATGTCATTAAAGAAGTTAAATCAAGTCCTCTAGATCTTTTGCTTAGATTGATATGGGGAGGATCTGGGACTTTGATGAGAGCAAATTGCTCAGATATTCTCTACAAAATAAAGGGAAAATTTAGAAAGGCTAAATTACTTTATCCAGCATGATAACTACTTCTTATTAATGGTCCGCATGAAACTTTTCTGAAACCTAGATTTCTTGTGAAGTTTTCAATTGATTCAAATTCTTTTGGTTCCCAGTATTTATGAACAGGTAAATGATTTAAGGATGGCCGTAAATATTGCCCTATTGTTATTTGATCGCATTTAACTTTCTTGAGATCAAGGATTGTATTTTTTATTTCTTCTATATTTTCACCAAGTCCCAGCATAATGCCAGATTTAGTTTCAATATTTGGATCTATTTCTTTTGAAATTCTTAGTAAATTCATTGAACTTTTATAATTTGCTCCTCTCCTAACCTCCTTTTGTAACCTTTCAACTGTTTCAAGATTATGATTAAAGCAAACAGGTTTCTTTTCTAATATTTTTTTTAATCTATCTTTTTGAAGAGACTCTCTCTCTTTTTGATTTTTTCCTCCTCCCCACAAATCTGGAGTGAGTACTTCGATTTTTATATTTTTATCAATTTTGCGAATCTCATCAATTGTAGATGTAAACAGTATTGCTCCATGGTCTTTTAAATCATCCCTAGCAACAGAAGTTAAGACAACATACTTTAAGTTGAGTACTTTAACTGCATTCGCAACTTTAATACTTTCAAAATAATTAAGTGCTGCTGGTTTCCCTTTACTTACTTGACAGAATGCACAGGCGCGGGAGCAGATAGCTCCACCTAATAAAAATGTAGCAGTTCCAGATGCGTAACATTCAGCTCTATTTGGACATCTACCTTCCTCGCAAATTGTATGAATATTAGATTCCTTTATTAATTTCTGTATTCTCTCAAATTCAGATGCTCTACTTATGGGAAACTTTATCCATGGAGGCAATCTTAAAATCCTTTCTTTTGAATTAAAATTAAAAACTGTCATGATTTAGAAAACACTTCTCCTACCCTCAAGTGCTCTAGCGAGAGTGACTTCATCGACGTATTCTAATTCGCTACCCATCGGCAAACCATAAGCTATTCTTGTTACTTTAGTAAATGGAGTGAGAAGTTTTCCTATATACAAACTTGTCGTATCCCCTTCTACACTTGGAGTTAATGCAAGAATAATCTCATCTACCTCATTTTTGCTTACTCTCTCAACTAAGCTTTTAATTTCAAGTAATTCAGGACTTATTGAATCCATGGGTGAAATTAATCCACCAATTACATGATAAAGGCCCCTAAATTCTCTTGCTCTTTCTAATGCTAGTAAATCTCGGGTTTCAGCTACTACACAAATTATTTTTTGATTTCTATTTGGATTTTTACAGATTTCACACTCAATATCAGATGTCAAATTGAAGCATTTTTTGCAGTATCCAACATTACTACGTGCTTCTATTAGTGCTTGCGAAAATTCTTTAATAGTTTTTTCAGGTTGCTTTAAAACAAAAAGAGCTAATCTTTGAGCGGTTCTTGGACCAATACCTGGGAATTTTTCAAAATGCCCAATTAATTTTGCCAGTGGTTTAGTGAAAGTAATCAAAATTTAATTCCTTCTATAAATTAATCTAGGCAGATAATTTGAAATTGGTTTTATTTGTTTGCTTTTAATGTCTTATGATATTTATGGATAATAATTTAATCAATGAAAAATATGAAAAATCCTTTTAAGGTTATCTTTGCTTTAACTTTATGCTTTTTTATAAGCTCATGTGGAAGCGGTCTTAATGCAGGCTTAGAAGCCTATCAAAGTCCAGATGGAAGATATGGATTTTTTTATCCAACAGGTTGGACTAGAGTGAAAGTAGAGGGTGGACCTGAAATTATTTATCATGATCTTATCAATAGTAATGAGACATTAAGTTTAGTTGTTTCAGATGTTAAAAAAGATATTGAATTGGATCAGCTTGGAACGCCTCTTGAAGTTGGTCAAACTTTAATTGATAAGGTAATTGCACCAGCAGGTTCTGGAAGAACAGTAAAACTTTTAAATGCGAATCAACGTGAGGATGAAAAG
>CAYNKY010000013.1:0-26076 GCA_964397895.1 uncultured Prochlorococcus sp. | reverse complement strand
TAACAACATCTCCTCCCTTACGCCTTTTTTGAAGACTTTTTTCAACAGCAATTAACAGATCATCTGCTTCAAGTTCTTTGAGTTCTAAATCAGCATCTCTTGTTACTCGAAAAAAAGAGTAACTTAAGCATTTCATTCCATTGAATAATTTATCTAAATTATTACCAATTAAATCTTCTACAGTTATAAAATAATGCTCATCAAAATTAGGAATATTTTTAATTTCATTTGGAATACGAACAAAACGACCTATGCTTTTTGTAGGTATCTTTACTCTCACAAATTGATTTTTTGACGACTCAGAATCAGTAATTAGAGCAGCTAAATTTAAACTTAGATTGCTAATGAATGGGAAAGGGTGTGCTGGATCTACTACCAAGGGTGTTAACAATGGAAATATTGAGGAGATAAAGTAATTATCACACCAACTCTTTTCAGCTTTGGTTAAGTTGATATAAGTTTCAAGAAATATTCCTGACTCTTTAAGTTCTTTTTTTAAATCATTATTTATATAATTTTCTTGAATTAGTGTTAAGTCTTTAACTTTTTCATTAATTTTTTTTAGTTGTTCTTGAGGAGTTAATCCATCAATACTTTTTTTATTTATATCAGCATCTACTTGGGCCTTTAAAGATGCTACTCTTACCATAAAAAATTCATCTAGATTATTGCTAAAGATTGAACAGAATTTTATTTTATCTAGGACTTTATATTGGTTCTCCATTCCTGTGAAGAGGACTCTTTGATTAAAATTAATCCAACTTAATTCTCTGTTTATGTAGTTACCCTTCAATAATTTCTCCATGCTCATAGGATTTAATTAACCATTTTTATACTACAGTAACTTTTTTTTGAATATTGCTTCCTGTAATTAACCAAATCATTAAAGATAATATTAGACCTCCAGCAATAAAAGGGCTTCTTGGGCCAAAATAATCATAAATATTTCCAGCTAATATATATCCTAAAACACTTCCTAGGCTTTGTAACCCTTGCAGGCTGCTTAAAATTGAGCCCTGACTATTTTTATCTATTTTTTTAGATATTAAGGCACGTATTGATGGAGTAATTAAACCAGCTCCAATTGCTAAAAATGAAACAGCTATATAGATATATTTTCCTGAATTTTCTTCAGGGAAAGTAATAAGAAGTAAGCATGCGAATAAAATAAAACCAGTTCCAGAAATTGTTAATTTCAATTCTCCAAATTTTTTTACTAAAGGTCCTATTAAACCTCCTTGGACTACAATCGCAATTATTCCAACAACTACTAATGGTCCGTTTGAAGCCTTAACTGACCAACCTTGTGCGTCTTGAAGAAAGAATACAAGTATGGTTGTTAAACCTGTAAAGGCAATGAAATATATGAAGAATGCAAGCGATAACTTTTTAATCCTATTTTCTTTGAATACTTTAAAAAGTCCTTCGAAGGGATTTGAACCAGGTTTTTTATTCAAAATAGTTCCTTCGCTTTTAGGTTTCGTTTCTGGTAAGTAAAAGAAAACTAATAGAAAATTTATGAATGGAATTAAAGTAGCAATTAAAACAGGAATTAAATACCCATTACTAGAATTTCTAGTAAAAATTAAAACGGCTGATGGCCCTAAAAGAAAACTTAATCCAAATGCTACGCCAATTAATCCAAAAGTCTTTGCTCTGTTTTCAGGAGAAGAGATATCTGCTAATACAGTTGTTGCTGTTGCAACAGTGCCTCCGCTAATACCATCAATTAGTCTTGCAGTAAATAATAAATAAATAGGTAAGAGGGTAGAGGTACCTAGTATCAAATTGGTATTAGACCAATCAAAAAGTACAGTGAAAGCAAGTATTGATATTCCAAGAATTGATCCTAGTATGCAAGTTAAAATAACTGGTCTTCTACCAAATTTATCACTAAAGAGGCCTATTGATGGTGATGCTATAAATTGAGCTAAAGAATACGTACAAGAGATGTAAGCAAATACTCTTGCACTGTCAATGTACTGTCTAACAAATCCAGGAAGTAAACCTAGAAGAATGCTTTCACTCATTCTGTCATTAAGCAGAGTAAAGAAAGAGGCTAAAAGTATTCT
Organism: uncultured Prochlorococcus sp.; assembly: GCA_964397895.1. GTDB lineage: Bacteria > Cyanobacteriota > Cyanobacteriia > PCC-6307 > Cyanobiaceae > Prochlorococcus_A. The sequence continues at coordinate 24,004 of CAYNKY010000013.1, read as the reverse complement.
TTTTTGACCTTTGTTCGCAGAATTTTCTTTCAAGATAAATATAACAACTACTAAGGTACATCTATTACCATACTCTTTAATGGAGAATATTGTGTCTGGAATTGTTTATTTAGTTGGTTCAGGGCCTGGAGATCCTGAGTTGATGACTTTAAAAGCTCTTCGATTAATTAAATCTTGTGATGCAATTGTGCATGACGCATTAATACCTGTGGAGATATTAAAAGAGGCTAATTCAGAATGTGAAATTTTTTATGTAGGTAAAAGAGCTGGATGCCAATCATTTCTTCAATCACAAATCAATTCTTTGCTTTTAAAACTTTCCTTAGAAGGCAAAAATGTTGTAAGACTTAAAGGTGGAGATCCTTTAGTCTTTTCAAGAGGAGGCGAAGAAGTGTCTTATCTTGAGGAGAATGGTATTTCTGTTGAAATAGTCCCTGGAATAACTTCTGGAATTGCGGCTTCTTCATATTTTGGAATTCCACTAACTCATAGAAACGGAGCAAGTTCTGTGACATTTGTGACTGGTCATGAAACATCAGAAAAAAAAGAGAAAAGAGTTAATTGGAAAAAATTAGCAAATACCTCAGATAGTCTTGTTATCTATATGGGAGTGAAAAATATTGAATTTATTATTGAAGAATTATTGAAGGGAGGTATGGATAGTAAAACAAAATGTGCAGTTATTCAAGAAGCAACTTTAAGAAATCAAAAATCATTAATGGCAGAGTTGTTTGAATTGCCGTTAATAATTCAAAGAAATAATATAAAACCTCCAGCAATAATAATAATTGGTAAAATTGTTGACTTCAAAGTTAATAATAATATTACTCAATTATCTTCAGTAAATTTGCAAAAACAAAATAAGTTTTAAATAAATAAAATATCCCAAAAATATTTGGTATCATAATTTGTATTAAATTTAAAACTATTAACTTTTTTAATTTGTCGACAAGATAAACTATTAATTGCTATTAAAATATCATTCTTTTGGAATTTTGGTTTTAAATAAGCTTCCTTAATCAATTTTAATTCTAATAATTTATTTACCATAATACCAGGAAGGCATCCGCTTTTTTTTCGTGGTGTCAACCATTGATCATTTCTTCTAAGTATTATATTAAATGTACTGCCACAACATAATTCATCTCTTGTATTTAATAATAATGAATCATCAAAATTGTTTTTCTTAGCTTCAATTAATGCTTGAATAGATTGATTATAATTGAAAGTTTTGCACTGACTAATTAAACTTTTTTCGTTCCTTTTTTCATATTCACTTATATGAACACTTATTGGATTTGTATTTACTTTAATTAAGTAAAATTCTATCCACAAATTATTAATATCTAACTTCTTATTTAATGAATCAATCTTAATTGATCTATGCATATTAATACCTCTTGTATAATTTATTCTTATTGAACCATATTGATTTTTATTAATATTCAATTTATTAATTCCTTCATAAATAATTCTTTCTAAAAATGTTTTTTTAATTGTAATATTGAAATTTAATATCTTCAAATTATTCTTAAATCTTTTTAAGTGTTCATTTAATAATATGGGTTTGTTTTCTCTAATAAGAATTGTCTCAAAGATGCCATCACTAAAACGTAATCCTCTATCTTTTATTGTTAAATAAATATCATTAAGATTTTTCCATTCTCCATTCTTCCATCCAATAGTTTCATTCATTTTAGTGATTCAATAAGTGGTAAGAGTTTCCAGTTTAATTCAGCATTTTCTTCAACAGGGTTAGAATCATTTACTATTCCGCAGCCGGCATAAACTTTGATTATTTGATCTTTTAAAATAAAAGATCTTATTAATATATTGCTGTCAAAGCTGCCATCCCAATCAATTTTTATAAATGATCCACAGTAAGGCCCTCTTTCAAATCCTTCTAATTCATATATTCTTTTACATGCTCTAATTTTTGGAGCTCCTGTTATTGAACCTCCAGGCCAACAAGCTTTTAATAGATCTATCCAGGTTTTGTCTTGTTTAATTTTTCCTCTTACTACAGATGTAAGATGATGTACTTTTGCGTAGCTTTCTAATTTAAGAAGTTCAGATACGATGATGCTGCCAATTTCACAAACTTTTCCAAGATCATTTCTTAATAAATCCACAATCATAATATTTTCAGCACGATCTTTTTCATTGGTTATTAATTCGATAGCGTTTAAAGCATCAATTTTTTTATCATGATGCCTAGGTCGTGTTCCTTTAATTGGTCTTGTCTCTACATAACCTTCTTTGTCTGTCTTAAGAAATCTTTCTGGAGAAGTAGATAAAACGCCTTCTTTTTTTCCATGTATTTTTGCAATAATAATCCCACCAAAAGGTGCTTTTAATTTATCTCTGATTTTTGAATAAATGTCTAAATATTTATATTTCTCAGATAAATACAATTCACATTTTGTTGTCAAATTAGCTTGAAAAATATCACCTTGAGAGATAAGTTTTTTAATTTTAATAATATTCTTTTTAAATTTATTATTTAAATTATCTAAATTAATTTTTGAACTATCGATAGTAATGTTTTTATTTAAATATTTCATAACTTCTTTAATATTCATTTTATTAATTATCTGTTGATACTTTTTCAAAGTTTCTAAACTATTCCCCTCTAGGATTATTTCTTTTTTTTGAAGATTAAATTTAATCACTGGATCATAAGATGCAATCCACAACGAAGCCATTTTAGATTTTTGCCATGGCTGTTTAGGTTCTAACCATTTGCCCGCTTCATAGCTGAGCCATCCCATCCAGAATCCATTTTTAATTTCTTTTAGCCTTTCAAAAGGATTATCTAAGTCATCATTTTTAGAATAAATTATTTTTTTTGGATTCAGTCCTAAAAAAGAATATTTACCATTTTCTGAATTATCACTATCAAGCCAAGACAATCCTTCCTCTCCAAATTTTGAAGCAAGAAAATGTGCTAAATATTCAGGTTCAATCCAAGTATCAACTTTTATTTTATTAATTTTCATTTTTCTTTTTTTTATTTTTCCATTTTTCATAAGCTGAGATTCTAATCCTGCAGCTATCACATTTTTGGCAGGGAATTTTCCCGCCTAAGTAGCAGCTCCAGGTTTCTTCGATTGGAACATCATTACTAAAAGCTAATTCAATTATTTCTTCTTTATTTAGGTTGAGAAGAGGAGTCCATAATTTTATAGGTTTATTATCGCGACCTCTTTTGCTTGATAAATTTGCTAGTTTTTGAAATTGTTCAATATAATCAGGTCTGCAATCTGGATATCCAGAATAATCTAACGCGTTTATACCAAGACCTATACAATCAGCATTGATGGCTTCTGCCAGGCTTAAAGCTACTGAAATAAAGATTGTGTTTCTTCCTGGAACGTAAGTATTAGGAATAGTATTTTTATCAATTCCATGAATGGGTATTTTTTTTTCTTTATCTGTTAATGATGAGCCACCCCATATAGATAAATCAAGTTGTATTACTTTTAAATCTTCAAATTTTAAATATTTTGCAATTCTCTTAGCAGCTCTTAATTCTTTTTTATGTCTTTGTCCATAATTAAATGATAAGCCAAATATTTGTGCACCAGAATTTTTTGCTATTCCTGCAACAGTTGAGGAGTCAAGTCCGCCTGATGCTAAGATTATTACTTTTTTATTCTTAAGGTGCATTTTTTATTTGATACTTAAATATTTATGAGTTTGAAGACTTAGAGTCCATTCTGGATTTGTTTTTGCAAATTCTATTGCAAGTCGAAATCCTCTATCACTATTCCAGGCAGGTTGTACAAAAAATTTTTTATCCTTTTTAATTTGGCTTTTTGTAATTTTTTCTCTTATCTTTTGTGCAAATTGAATATCATTTTTATCATTTATTACTATTTTTATTTCATTACATTTTTCCAAAAAATAATCTCTTGGTGGATTATGTCTTTTGGGGGATAAAGTTATCCAATCATAGAGTCCAGAGAAATTATTTACACCGCTTGTTTCTATGTGAATTTTTATAGGAGTAAGTTCTTTACTAAATTTACTATTTCTTATGATGTTGCAAAAATCATTCAAATTATGTTGAAGAGGTTCACCCCCAGTGAGGACTATGAAAGAAGCACCTTTCAATCTAACTGCTTCAACTTCTGATAAAAGGGATTCAATTGATAATAAAGGATATTTATTGCTATCCCACGAGTGTTTTGTATCACACCACGGACAGCCCACTTCACAGCCAGCTAATCTGATGAAGAAAGCACTTTTTCCGCTATGAAAACCTTCCCCTTGTAAAGAGTGAAATTTTTCGACAATAGGTAAATATTTTGTCATTTTGTTCTACCTTTGTTATTTAAGTCTTTAAGTTAAATTGTTTTGAGAAGCTTTTATTAAACCTTTAAAAAGGGGATGAGGCTTTCCAGGTCTAGATAAAAATTCCGGGTGATATTGGCATGCAAGAAAGTAAGGATGATTGGATAATTCAATTAATTCTACTAATCTTCCATCAGGAGAAGTTCCGCTAATTTTATATCCTGAATCAAGAAATTGTTGTCTGTAAGAATTATTAAATTCATATCTATGCCTATGCCTTTCATATACAACATCTTCTGCATATAAATTTTTTCCAAGTGAATCTTTTTGAAGCCTGCATGGATATACTCCTAGTCGCATGGTACCGCCTAAGTCTATTATGTCCTGCTGCTCGGGTAGTAGATGAATAACATGATGTGAAGATTTAGCATCTAATTCAGCACTTGAGGCATCTTTTAAACCAACTATGTTTCTTGCCCATTCAATAACTGCACATTGCATTCCTAGGCATAAACCTAAGAAAGGAATTTTATTTTCTCTTGCAAATTTAATGGCAGAGATTTTCCCATTAACTCCTCTATTGCCAAATCCTCCTGGTACAACTATTGCATCAATATCATTTAAATAATTTTCTGCGGAACTTCCCTCTATTTGCTCTGCATTTACCCACTTTAAGACCAGTAGTGCTTTTTCTTCGATGCAGGCATGTCTAAGGGCTTCTACTACAGATAAATAGGCATCGCCAAGTTCAATATATTTGCCCACTAGCGCAACCTTAATAGGTTTCCCCGGATGTCGTAAATTATGAACTAATTTTTCCCAGCTTTGCAAATTGCATGTTTTGTTTTCTAGTCCTAAACAATTCAAGGTTTCTTTGCATAGACCTTCTTCTTTTAATGATAATGGTACGGAATAAATACTATCAGCATCTAAAGCTTCTATTACTGAACTTATATTCACCCCACAAAAACCACTAATTTTTTTCTTTAGGTTTTCATTTATTTTTTTATCACTTCGGCAAACTAGTAAATCTGGTTGAATACCAATTGAACGTAATTCTTTTACTGAATGCTGAGTTGGTTTCGTCTTAATTTCTCCTGATGTTTTGATAAAAGGAAGTAATGTTACGTGAATATAAGCTATATCATTTCTATTTACATCATTTCTAAATTCTCTAATTGCTTCTAAGAATGGCAGAGATTCTATATCACCAACAGTTCCTCCTATCTCCGTAATTACAATGTCTGCGTTGCTGTTAGAAGCTACTCTATGTATCCTTTCCCTTATCTCACCAGTTATATGTGGAATAACTTGTACAGTTCCTCCGTTATAGTCTCCTCTTCTTTCTTTATTAATTACAGCTTGGTAAATTGAGCCAGTTGTCACGCTGTTCAGCCTAGACATTGCTGTATCCGTAAATCTTTCATAATGACCAAGATCTAAATCTGTTTCTGCACCATCTTCAGTTACAAATACTTCTCCATGCTGAAAAGGACTCATTGTCCCTGGATCAACATTTAAATAGGGATCAAGCTTTAATATAGAAACACTATAACCTCTTGATTTTAGTAATCTTCCTAAACTCGCAGCTACAATTCCTTTTCCAATACTAGAAACTACGCCACCAGTTACAAAAACAAATTTTGACATTAAATATTCTTTTTAAAAGCACTACCTCCCTTTGTTTCTTTTTACCAAAAAAATCATTTAACAACCATAAATATTATTATTCATCAATTGTTATTTCAATATCTAAATCTTTTAATTGCAAATCTGAGACATGTGAAGGGGCATTAGTTAAAAGACATTTTGATTGTTGATTCTTTGGAAAGGCTATAGTTTCTCTAATTGAATCAGATCCAATTATTAGCATTGCGATTCTATCAAGACCAAAAGCAATTCCTCCATGAGGGGGAGCCCCTAGTTCTAGAGCTTCTATTAAAAAACCAAATTTCTCATTAATTTCATTGTCTGATAAGCCAACAACTTTTAGCACTTTCTTTTGCAGTTCAGCTTTGTGAATACGAATAGATCCCCCTCCTAATTCAAGACCATTAAGTACTAAATCATAAGCTTCAGCTAAGCAAGTTGGTAGTGATTTTAAACAATCTTCTGCCTCATCGCTTATTCCTTTAGGAGAACAAAAAGGATGATGAAGAGCTTGTAATTTTTTTTCATCTTCGTTTTCCTCAAACATTGGAAAATTAGTAACCCATAAAAAATTCCATTGATTTTTTTTTGTTAAATTAAGATCTTTAGCTATGTATTGTCTTACTTTATCTAATGATTGATTAACTATTTCTTTTTTTCCCGCACCTAATAAAATTAAATCTCCTTCTTCTGCCTCAGATATTTTTAATAGTTTAATTTTTAAATCCTCTGTTAAATTATTTTTAATAGCACCAATTGTTTCAATATCACTATTTTTTATTCTAATGAAGGCTAATCCACCAGCTCCTGCTTCCTGTGCAACTTTGAAAATATCTCCACCAGGTTTTATTCTGACATTACTTATTTTGTCATTTCCTCCCTTAACATTAATACATTTAATTGAACCTCCAGTTTCTACAGCCTTTGAAAAAATATTAAATCCAATATTACCAAGGATTTCACTCACGTCTTTTAAAAGCATTCCATATCTAGTATCCGGTCTATCGGTTCCATAATTATCAATTGCTTCTTGCCAGGTCATTCTTTCAAAATTGTTATTTAAATCTATTCCTAAAGTTTCTTTCCAAATTGTTTTTATGAGATTTTCATTAAAACTTATTATCTGTTCTTCTGTAATAAAACTCATTTCAATATCTAATTGAGTAAACTCAGGTTGTCTATCAGCTCTTAAGTCTTCATCTCTAAAGCATTTTGCTATTTGATAATATTTATCTAATCCTCCTATCATGAGAAGCTGTTTGAAAAGTTGTGGTGATTGCGGGAGCGCAAAAAATTCTCCTTTTGATAATCTTGATGGGACTAAAAAATCTCTAGCTCCTTCAGGGGTGGATTTTGTTAATAAAGGCGTCTCAACTTCTATAAATCCATTCTCATCGAGAAATTTTCTTGCGACATTTAAAATTTTGTGCCTTATTTTTAGATTATTTAATAATTTGCCTCTTCTGATATCCAAATACCTGTATTTTAATCTTAATTCTTCTTTCGTGTTTTCATAATCATGTATCGAAACTGGGAACGGCAAATTATTTTTTATCTGGTTAAGGATTTTTAAATCTTTAACAATAAGCTCAAAATTACCTGTACTAAGATTTTTATTTATTGAATCAAGAGGTCTTTCAGTTAAAATTCCTTTTACAAATATAACGGTTTCATTTCTTAACCTTTCCGCTTTGTTAAATAGTTCTTTCCCTTCATCAGGATTAAAAGTTAGTTGTAAAAATCCACTATGATCTCTAAGGTCTATAAAAATCACACCTCCATGATCTCTCCTACGATCGACCCAGCCACATAGATCTATTTCTCTGCCAATATCTTTATCTGTAAGGTCCGTACAAATTTTGTTTCTCATTTAAACAATGTTTTTAACCATGATTTCTTATATTAATTCTTTTAGTGTTAATTTAGGTCAATCTTTTTTATAGAAAGATTTTTTAGAAATAATTGCTTTGAAAGTTTTTCCTCTTATAACTACTTCGACTTCTTCATCAATTTTTGCACAATTTGTATTTACATAACCTAGTGCAATAGGTTTTTGCATTGAAGGAGACCAACTTCCGCTTGTAATATTGCCAATTTTAATCTTATTTTTGAATATAGAGCAACCTTCTCTAGCTATCGCTTTTCCTTTAATTTCTATGCCAACTAATTTTGTTTTAGTTGTATTTTTTGAGATTTTTTCTAAAGAATCTCTTCCATAAAAAAAATGGTTATTTTCTAAATTCACAACCCATCCTAATCCCGCTTCATAAGGATTAGTTGTCTCATTTAATTCATGTCCATATAAAGGCAATCCAGCTTCAAGCCTTAAAGTATCCCTTGCACCTAATCCGCATGGATTTACCCCTTTAGAAATCAAGAAATCCCATAAATCTTCTGCTAGTTTGATAGGCAATAATATCTCTAAACCATTTTCACCTGTATAACCCGTTTTGGCAAAGAATATTTCTTCATCATTTTTATATTTAGCTAATTTTTTGTACTCGCATCCATTCTTTTTAATATGCGAGATTGAATAGTTTGCCCATTCCTCAAAATATTTAAAGGCATTTTTCCCTTGAATAGCTATTAAAGCCTTGTTCTTTTTTGCATCAGATATTTGAATAGGTGCATTTTCTAAATTATTTTTTATCCATTCTAAGTCTTTCTTGTTTCTACTAGCATTTACTATTAATATTACTTCGGATGTGTTTTCTTCATGTTTCCCCAAATCATAAATTATTAAATCATCAATTATTCCTCCTGAATCATTTAATAATAATGAATAACAACTTTGACCTTGAGAAATTGAATATATATTTGTTGGAAAGAACTTTTGAATAAATTCTTTAGGGTTTACTCCTTTGATAGAGATTACTCCCATATGTGAAATATCAAAAAAACCTGCTGATTTCCTTACACATTCATGCTCTTGGATTAATCCTGAAAATGAAATAGGCATTTCCCAACCAGCAAAATTAATTATTTTTGCATTTGATTTTTTGTATTTATGAAGTAAGGGGCTTTGTAAATAATCCATAATTCTTTCTAAATAGTTTATTTTTAATCTTTTAATTAAATTAATTCTTTTTATGAAGTTTTGTCTAAAGTCATAATTAAGCTTCTCGCAATTTTGGCAGCCACTATACTGCTTACTCCACTTATATCTAAATCTGGAGATAGTTCTACAATGTCAGCACCAACAATATTAATTTCAAATAAAGCTTTAATAATATGCTCAAAATCTTGCCAGAAATATCCACCTGGTTCAGGAGTGCCAGTACCAGATATTAAACTTGGATCAAACCAATCTAAATCAATTGTTAAGTAAACTGGAGTATTCTTTAGTATTTGGAATATATTTCCTATATCGTTATTTTTATTACAAGATTTGAAATTAATAAGTTGGTTATTTTCTGTCATGAAGTCAAATTCTGTCTTCGTACCACTTCTAATACCAACTTGAAAAATTTTATTCTTTTCTAAAAGTTCTAAACATCTTCTCATCGTACAAGCATGGCTATATTTATTATTCTGATAAGAATTTCTTAGATCAGCATGAGCATCCAATTGAATTAAGGCTAAATTAGGAAATCTTTCAGCCAATGCTTGGACTGCTCCAATTGTTAAAGAATGTTCTCCTCCAAAAATTAGAGGCTTTAAGTTTTTATTGAGAATATATTTAGTACCATTATAAATATTTTTTAAGGTTGATTCGGTGTTTTTAAAATCTAAAATTAAAGATCCAGCATCATAATATTTCATGTCTTTTAAATCTTTTTTCAATTCTGGACAATATGTTTCTAAGCATTGACTCGCATTTCTAATTGCATTTGGTCCAAATCTTGCGCCTGGCTTATAAGATGTAGTCCCATCAAATTCAACCCCAAAGATTCCAATATTACACTTTTCCTGAATTGTCTGAGCCCCCATATAAATTGAACTTTCTTTATTAAACAAATTATTATCTTTCATAGCTTGTTAGAAGATATTTCTCTCATAATTTTACTCGGCATCATTTTTAAGGCCCCTGATTGAAAATTTTGATTCCAAATCTCGCAACTCTCTTCTATAGTTTTAATATCTTTGTAATTAGAGTTTAAAAATTTTTTATTATTATTTGAGGCGAAGGTCCAGCTCCACATTCCACTTGGGTAAAAAGGTACAAATGAATAAGCCGTAGATGTATGTTTAAAGATTTTTTTTAATTTATTAAGAATCTTTAAATGTGTTTTTTTAAATGATTCTGGTGATTCGCTTTGAGTAGCAAAAATACCTTTGCTTTTAATTATCCTTGAACACTCCTTATAAAATTCTAAGCTAAATAATCCACTTGCAAACTCTGATGGATCTGAACAATCTATTAATATGGCATCATAATAATTTGAGCTGGTTTTTTTTACCCATTTTAAGCCGTCCATAATATGTATATTAAGCCTTGCATCTGACCAAACTTTCCCCCCTATCTGTTTTAGGTATTTTTTGGATAAATCAATAACATCGGAGTCAATTTCAATCAGGTCAATTTTTTTAATTCCTTTATATTTGAGACATTCTCTTGCTGTTCCACCGTCCCCGCCTCCTATAATTAAGATTTTTTCAATATTTTTTTTACTACTCAAAGCAGGATGAACAAGTAATTCATGATAATATTTTTCATCTTTATCTGATGTCATCCAACATCCATCAAGCATTAATGCATTTCCATAATTTTTTGTTTTCAAAATTATAATTTCTTGGAAATTACTTTTTTTCTTTACTAGTATTTTGCCTTTAATTCCATATCTTGAATTGTTATGAATTTCATCTATCCAGGTTTGATAATCATTCATCATATAATTCTAAAGATTCTTTCCCCTTAGCTTCTTGCCAGAGTTTTTTGAATTCTGCCTTTGATTGCTTTGATATTTTATCACCTACAATATCCTCTATAATTGAAAATCGTCTAAGGAATTTTTGATTAGCATTACTAATTGCTTTTTGAGGACTAATATTGAGATAATTTGATAAGTTTATTAGTGTAAAAAAAAGATCTCCAATTTCTTCTTCTATATTATTCATATTGGAGATTTGTATACCTTCTTGAAGTTCTTTAGTTTCTTCATCTAGTTTTGTTAGTATTTCTTCTTTGTTTTTCCATTTAAAGCCATACTTTTGAATTTCTAATGAGATTGTAAGCACCCCTTCAATTGGACTTAAATTTTTTATTCTTGAATATAAATTATTTGAGATTTTCCCTTTTACGGTATTCTTTTTTTCTTTTTGTTTAATAGTCTTCCAAATTTTTTCAGCTTCATCAATTGAAATTCTCCTTTTTTCATCGAATACATATGGAGTTCTTGCTTTAATTTTGTTATTTAAAAAGAGAATAATATCTTCTATGCTGAATTCATTGTTTTCATAACCGATCTCTGAATGCAGCATTACTTGAAATAAAATATCCCCTAATTCTTCAATAGTATTTAATCTATCTTCATTATTAATTGCATCTATCAATTCATAACATTCCTCTAATAAATAAGGGATTAGTTTTTTATGAGTTTGAGACTTTTGCCAAGGGCATCCATGTTTTTTATCTTTCAATAGATGAATAGTTGTAAGAAGTTCCTCAAAATTTTTTACTGAATTAGAATTGTTTGTCGTTTCTTTGATATATTTTTTATCCATAGAAAATATTCAGAAATTAATTCAATTTTGCCTTAATCATGAAATATTTAAAGAATATTTTTAAAACTTATTACTTAATCTACTAGAATAAATTATATGGGCGATTAGCTCAGCGGTAGAGCGCCTGCCTTACAAGCAGGATGTCCCTGGTTCGAACCCTGGATCGCCCATCTTAATTTTTTATTTTCAGAATCTAGATATGATAAGTTGTTTTTTAAAAAATTTAAGTGATGGTTTATTTTTATTTATCAAATCCAAATTTCATAAAGCTAAAATTAAATATCAAAAATATAGATATACTTTTTTCTAAGCTCTAAAAATGAATTTTAGACTTTATTTGCACAAATCAATATAAAATAATAAATATCAATTTCAAGATTAATTAATGATGGATAAGTTAAATGATGATTTTTGTTTAAAAACTTATTCACCCAAGGATATAGAAGAAAAATGGCAAAATATTTGGGAAGACTTAGAGGCTTTCAATGCTGATATTAGAAAGAAAGGCGATCCTTTTTGTATCGTAATTCCTCCTCCTAATGTCACAGGATCACTGCATATGGGGCATGCTTTTAATACAACTTTAATAGATGTGATTGTAAGATTTCAAAGACTTGTTGGTAAAAATGTATTATGTTTACCTGGTACTGATCATGCTTCAATAGCTGTTCAGACTATTCTTGAGAAGCAAATTGCTAAAGAAGGTTTAAATAAAAATGATATCGGAAGAGAGAAGTTTTTAGAGAAAGCTTGGGAGTGGAAAAGTGAGAGCGGTGGAACAATCGTCTCGCAACTTAAGAAAATAGGATATTCTGTTGATTGGAGCAGAGAGAGATTTACTTTAGATGAAAATCTAAATAAAGCTGTTATTGAGGCATTTAATATTTTATACAGAAAAAAGTATATATATCGCGGGGAATATTTAGTAAATTGGTGTCCATATTCTGAATCCGCAGTTAGTGATCTAGAAGTTGATATGAGAGAAGTTAAAGGAAATCTTTGGTATTTTAAGTATCCTTTAATTAATGAAAATCTTGAATCAAAAAGTAATTTTCTTGAGGTTGCCACAACCAGGCCAGAGACATTACTCGGTGACACTGCAGTTGCTGTTAATCCAGAGGATCAAAGATATAAACAATTTATAGGTATGCAAGTAAAAATCCCATTTATTAATCGATGTATTCCAATTATTGGAGACTCTCATGTTGATATGAATTTTGGAACTGGATGTGTAAAGGTTACTCCAGCTCATGATTCAAATGATTTCGAAATAGGCAAAAGGCATAATTTGGAGCAAATTAATATTATGAATAAGGATGGAACTCTTAATAAAAATGCTGGGAAGTTTGAGAGCTTAGATAGATTTATAGCACGAAAAAAGATTATTCAAGAGTTAGATGAAATTGGTTTATTAACAAAGATTGAAGACTATACCCATACTGTTCCTTTCTCTGACAGAGGTAAAGTACCTATTGAACCCCTTATCTCAACGCAATGGTTTTTAAGAATGGATCAGATTTCATCTGAATGTTTAAAAGAGTTAAATCTGGGGAAACCTAGTTTTATTCCTAAACGTTGGGAAAAGGTATATAGTGATTGGCTTACTAATATAAATGACTGGTGCATTAGTAGACAGTTGTGGTGGGGGCATCAAATACCTGTATGGTATGTATTAAAAGAGTCTGAAAATTCTGTAACACAAAGCACACCTTATATAGTTGCTCGTAATGAGGATGAAGCAATTAAATATAGTAAAGATAAATATGGCTCTAATGTAAAGATTGTCAGGGACAAAGATGTCTTAGATACATGGTTTTCAAGTGGACTTTGGCCTTTTTCGACTTTGGGCTGGCCTAATGATAATGATGAGGATTTTAAAAAATGGTATCCTAATAGTCTTTTAGTAACTGGCTTTGATATTATCTTTTTTTGGGTGGCCAGAATGACAATGATGGGTTTGAATCTTACTTCTCAGATTCCTTTTAAAAATGTATATATTCATGGTTTAGTGAGAGATGAAAATAATAAAAAAATGAGTAAAAGTGCTGGCAATGGAATTGATCCATTACTTTTAATAAATAAGTATGGTTCAGATGCGTTGCGATTTGCACTTGTTCGTGAGGTTGCAGGAGCTGGACAAGATATTAGGCTTGACTATGATCGTGAAAAGGAAACTTCATCTACAATTGAAGCCTCACGAAATTTTGCTAATAAGCTTTGGAATGCAACTAAATTTGCTTTGTTGAATATTTCAATCAAGAGTTCTGATCCCTTGTTGAAAAACCAACCAAGCGATTTGGATTTAATTGATAAATGGATTTTATCTAAATTAAATAACACTAAAAGGCAGTTAGCAGAACTTTTGAATGATCATAAGCTGGGTGAGGCAGCAAAATTTATTTATGAATTTGTGTGGAATGATTTTTGTGATTGGTATATAGAATTTGTGAAGCCAAGATTTAAGGAGTCAGATTCTTTGAAAAGGACTATCTCTGAAAGAATACTCTATGAAATATTAAATGACATTTTGATTATGATGAATCCTTTCATGCCTCATGTTACAGAGGAATTATGGCATGCATTACAAGGTAATTCTCAGGAAAAACTTTTATCACTTCAGGAATGGCCTGTAGTGCAAGAAAATTATTTAAACACAGATCTTGAAAAGTCTTTTGATAAATTGTTTGAAATAATTAAACTTATTAGAAATCTAAGGGCTGAATTAGCTCTAAAACCTTCTCAAAAGATTATTATCTATTTAATTTCAAATAATAATAATTTTTTAGAATTTCTCAATAATATTGATAATGATATAAAGACTTTAATAAATTGCTCTGATTTGTATATTTTAAATGAAAGTAATTTTGATAAAAATAATTTTGTAAGATCCTTTTCAGGAATTATTTCTGATATTCAAGTTTATTTACCTTTCGAAGGAATTACAAATCTAGATTCGTTAAGAGAAAGACTTTTAAAAGATCTTGATAAAGTTAATAAAGAGATAAAAGTATTGAATTCAAGAATCTCAAATAGTAATTTTTTAAAAAAAGCTCCTGAGCAAGTTGTGAAAGAATGTCAATTTAAATTACAAGAAGCAAAATCTCAGTCTGCAATGATTTCAAGTAAATTGAATTTATTAAATTAATGTTTGATTCATTTAAAGCAATACAAGAGCTAGTAATTTATTTAGATTCGGGTTTTGGTCTTTTTTTATATGCCATTATTTACATACTAATTGTTATATTTCTTTTGCCGGCTTCATGGCTTTCCCTTATTGCAGGATTCCTTTATGGTCCATATAAAGGATCTTTAATTGTATTTATTTCCGCATTTCTTGGAGCTACAATTTCTTTTTTTTTAGCTAAAGAATTATTTTCAACTAAGGTTAATAAACTTATTAGTAAATTTTCTAAGTTTCATCTCCTTGAAAAAGTTATTCAAAAAGGAGGTTTAAAGCTAATAATATTTACAAGATTATCTCCTATATTTCCTTTTAGCATTTTGAATTATTTTTATGGACTTAATAAAATAAACTATAAGGATTTCTCAATAGGTTTATTCTTTATATTGCCTGGTACCTTCTTATATTGTTCTTTGGGAGGTTTAGCCAATAATTTAAATGAAATAAAAAATTTAAAATTAAATAATAATATAATTACTACATTAGTCAGTATTATTTCAACTTCTATTGTAATTTATTTATTGACTAAATATGCTAATGAAGTGATTAATGAAAATACAAAAAATTAATTTTTAATTCTAAGATCTCTGATTGCTGCAATGATGATGAACCAATATAATCTGAGAACCCCAAAAGATGTTTTATTTGATGCTAAATTTTCATATTTTGCTCTTCCGCATTCTGTCTTAATTAATTTATAAATAAATTTTTTATTCATTTTTTAATTATCAGAGAAAAAGGCAATTATATCTTTTTCACTTAATATATTAACACCAATTTGTTTTGCTTTTATTAATTTACTGCCTGGATTTTCTCCTGAAATTAAATAATTAATTTTATTACTTATTGATGTTTTGACAAAGCCCCCATTTTTTTCTATTTTTTCTATAAGTTTACTTCTTTGCATGGAATTTAAAGTTCCTGTAATAACAAATTGTTTTTGATTAATTTTAGGGTTTAAATTAAGCGTAATATCTTCTAATGCATCGGAGAAATGCACACCTTGATTGATAAGATTATCAATTAATGATGAATTAATATCATCTAAAAACCAATTTTTAAGGGATTCAATAACTTCTTCACCAATTCCATTTATTTTTTTTATTCTCTCAGGATTCTCTAATGTTGTTTCTCTTAAATTAATAATGTTATCAAACTTATTACATATACTTTGAGCTGTTACTTGACCAATATGATTGATACCTAAAGCAAATAATTTTTTACTCCATGACTTATTTTTAGATTCTTCAATTGCTTTTAATAAATTATTAATAGATTTATTTCCCATTCTTTCAATAGTCATTAATTTTTTATTATCTAATGTATATAAATCTGCTATGTTACTTATTAAATTTGCTGCAAATAATTGCTCAATAATTTTTTTTCCAAGACCATCTATATTCATTGCTGATTTACTAGCCCAATGTTGTATTATTCCAATATTGATTGAATCGCATCTCTTATTAGTACATTTCGTTGCAGATAATTCTGGCTGTCGTTCAAGCTTCTCTCCGCAAGATGGACATATAACTGGAAAAGGAATTTTAGCGGCTTTACTGACCCTAAGCTCTTTTATTACTCTAACAACCTCTGGGATTATTTCTCCCGCTTTTCTAACAACTATTGTATCTAATTCATGAATATTTAGTTCTTGGTACCGGTCTAAGTTATGAAGAGTAGCTCTTGACACTTTCGTTCCAGCTAATTGGACTGGATTGAAATTTGCTACTGGAGTGATAACACCCGTTCTTCCAACTTGAAAACTTAAGTTTAAAATTTTTGTACTTACTTCTTCTGCAGGAAATTTTAATGCAATTGCCCATCTTGGAGCTTTTTGAGTAAATCCAAGTTTTTTTTGATCCTCAATGTTGTTAATTTTCAAAACAATGCCATCTGTATCAAAATTAATTTTTTCTCTTTCTTTTTCCCAGAAATTACAATAGTTGGTTAATTCTTCTGTGTTATAAATCAGAGATGAATGATTATTAATCTTGAAGCCACAATTTTTAAGGAATTTCAATCTTGTCCAATGATTATCTTCTACATCACAAATTTTAAAATTATCAGGGAAGAATATTTGATAGGCAAAGAAATCTAGTTTTCTTTCTGATACAATTTTAGGGTCTAATTGTCTCAGTGAGCCGGCACATGCATTCCTTGGGTTTGCAAAAAGTGTTTGATTGTTTTTTTCTCTTAATTTGTTTATTTTCTTAAAAGAATGAAGATCTATAAAGGCTTCTCCTCTAACTTCTAGCCATTGAGGGGGTTTGTCTATCCTGAGTTTTAAAGGAATTGATTTTATCCTTTTTATATTATTTGTAATATCTTCTCCTTCTTTGCCATCTCCTCTCGTAGCAGCAGTATGAAGAATTCCATCATGATATTTTAAAGCTATCGCATTTCCATCTATTTTTAATTCTGCTACAAGACAATTTTTATTTGATTGTGCAAGTAATTTTTCTGTTTTTGCTATCCAATCCTCAACTTCTTTTAAATTAAAAGCATTATCTAAGCTGTAGAGAGGTATATCATGAACAATTTTTTTGAAGCCTTTAGCAGTCTCTCCTCCTAATCTATTTGTGGGACTATCATGACTCTTGAGTTGAGGAAATTCTTTTTCAATATTTATTAATTCTCTGTAAAGACTATCATATAATGAATCTTCAATAACTGGTTTATCTAAGGTGTAATAATAATAATTAGCATTATCAATTAGTTTTTTTAATTCAATAATTCTTTGTTTATTGAGTTCTTCTAAATTCACAATATTGAAATTATTTTGAAGCTTTGGCTATTCTGTCTATTTTCCAGTCATTATCAATTTGAGAAAATGTAAAATCAAGTGGTAATTCTTCTTTTTTATCTTCTGATTTTAAATTAAGGGTTATTATGATTTGATCTTCTTGAATTCTTGGAGTTCCAGATTTAAGATTTCTATATTTATTCAAATTTAAACTCGCTAAAAATTTTAAGAAGTCTTGTCTTTTTACATGAGTTTTATAAGTTTTGCTTGTTAAGCCATACGCTGCATCAATTCTTCCAGCAGCAATTTGATCGAAAAATTTTCTTACCAAAGGATTTATTCCTCTTGCTTTAATAACCAGTTTTACAGCATTAAAAGTCCAAAAGGATATTAATACTGCTCCCCCAACTAAGAGTGCTTTTACTCCTATATCTTTAACTAAAGTTGCATCCATTTTTAATGTTTTTTATTACTTTAAGAAAATAATTCCTTTTTGATGGCTATATTTGTCAAAATAATAATAAATTTAATTCTTAATGACTGTCATTTTACTTCGTTAATTATTTATTAAATTCAAAGTCTTTATTTATTTGCATTTTATCCAAGGGGTTAGAACACTGCGTAAAAATAATGATGGATAGATAAAAAATAAAATCTTAATCTGTTTTTATAAATGAAAATAATTAATGGGAATATAGTTTTAGAAATAGTTTTTATGCTACTTAATTTTATAAGGAATTATCTATTTAGGATCATCAAATAAAAATGTGTTGTCAGATTATTTATCCTTAGGTGGAAGGTTACAAATGAAATATATAGAGTGGGTTTTAAAGAAAAAATATACCAAATAATTTCAAAAAGCTAATTTCAAATTTTTTTAGGCATACTTATGTATTTAAACGCCAACACTAAAATATAAATGGAGGTTTATTAATGATTTAGCTCATCATTACAAATGATAAAAAGTAATGTTTGTAAAGATTGTTGTAATTTATTTTTTCTTGCTTAGCTGGAAAATAAGTGCTTAATAATTTCTGATAATATATATAAAAATTCTATTTCTTAAAAAAACTTCGCTTTTTAAAAATTTTTAGAGTAATTTGAAAATAAAATTCTATGGCATCATCTAGAAGAGGCAATAAAAATAATTTTGATAGAGGTGATTTAGACAAAAAAGTAGATCAATTTATTGAAGTTGGAAGGCAATTAGTTGATGGGGTTGCAGGTACTAGACCAGGAACTAGAAAAAGATCTAGTTTTCAAGCATTTTCTAGAAATAATGTCAAAAATGTTGGAAATTGGGTAAATGATAAATTGGATTTTTTATTTGAAGATGATGAGGATTATGATTGGAATCAGTCTAGTGATTATCAATTAAATGATGAATTTAAATCTTTCAGTAAAATTGAAGAGGATCCTAGAGATCATAGGCTCAACTATAAGAGGCCATTAAATGCAATTTCTTTAAGAATAAGAGAAAAAGATAAATTTGATGACCAAAAAAAATTATCTCCTGGAGATATTAATGTAGATGAAAACTGGGAAGAGGAATCTTTTTTTCGGGTTAATAAATGGCAAAGATCTTCTGATAGAAAAAAATTAAATGATGTTGAAAATATTAAAGGTCAAAGTCAGAACCAAAATGTTAGGAATTTGCCTCGTTCAAGAAGAAGAAGAAGTTAATTCTAAATAATTTTTTAAACCTGAATCACCTAACCAAGTTTCGATATGAGGATTAAATACTTCTCTGATAATTGTTAATGGTTTTTTATTCCTGAAAAATCTATAATTTCTGGCCCAAAAAGGACCTGGATTTATAAATTCTTTCTGTAGCCAATTCGAATTAACTATTGAAATAGCATCCACTTCACGGAATAATTCTGATCGATCTTTTGTCAGATTTTTCCAAATAGGTTCTTTCTTATTAGTTAAATTCTTATTTACTGCTTCAATATTCCACCAACTTTCGGCCCATGCTAATTTCGTTAAATCATTTTTTATCCAGACTTGTCTTTTTATAAGTGGTTTTTTTAATTGATTAATTTCTAAAGGATTTTCTACTTTTGATTGTGTATCTAAATTCATTCCAATTAATTCAATTTTTGTTTCTTTCTTAGTTAAAAGCTGTAAATGTCTTGTTGGGCTGCCATCTCCTAAGAGCATTAATTTCCAAGCACCTGGTATTTGAGGCAAAGAATTCTCCAATAAAAAGGAGGAGGCTTTTTCCTCCCATAAAATATCAGGTGATTGGAATAATGAATTATTCACAGGCAAACAATTCTGTTGGTGATGATAACTTTTTTTTGGATAAATCATTAAGACTTTTGTTTTTTAATTCTTGTATCTTCAGCCAAACAATTAATGCAGTTAAATCTGCTTTGCTTACTCCTGGTATTTGAGCCGCATCTCCAAGGCTATTAGGTTTGTTTATATTTAATTTTTCTCTTGCTTCTAAAGATATTGTATCGATCTTAGAGTAATCAATTTCTTTGGGTAAGAATTTTAATCTTTGACGATTTAATTCATCTATATCATTTTTCTGCCGTTTAAGATAACCTTCATATTTTATGTCAATTTCTACTCCCTCCCTAATTATTATTGGTAAATTTTTTTTCATTAATCCATATTCAACAAGCTGCTCTGTATGAAAACCTGGTTTTTTTATCAGTTCTTTTAAAGTCACTGAACCTTTGACTTTAATACCGTGATCTTTAAGGATTTTGAGAGAGATTGAATCAGTGCATTTTAAACGAGTTTTTTCTAATCTTGTTTTTTCAATTTCAATAGTATTTATTTTTTGATTAAATGTAATCCATCTTTCTTCATCAATAAGACCAATTTTATAACCTAAAGGAGTTAACCTTCTATCAGCATTATCTCCTCTAAGTGTTAATCTATATTCACTTCTGCTAGTTAGCACGCGATAAGGTTCTCTTAAGTCTCTAGTAATTAAATCATCTATCATTGTTCCTATATAGCTACTTTCTCTTGAAAATATAATTGGATCTAATCCTTTTAATTTTCTTGTTGTATTTATTCCAGCAACTAGTCCTTGAGCAGCAGCCTCTTCATAGCCAGTTGTACCATTAATTTGACCTGCGCTAAACAAATTTTCAATTTTTATAGTTTCTAAAGATGATTTTAATTGTGTTGCAGGAATGTAATCATATTCAACTGCATATGCAGGCCTAAGCATCATGCATGTTTCTAAACCTGGAAGTGTTCTTAATAATTCCAATTGAATATTTTCTGGCAAACCGGTAGAAAATCCTTGAACATATATTTCCGGAGTATTAATACCTTCCGGTTCTAAGAAAATTTGATGTGATGATTTATCTGCAAATTTGACAATTTTATCTTCAATAGAAGGGCAATATCTAGGACCTTTACTATCAATAAATCCTCCATAAATTGGAGTTAAATGCAAATTATCTTTAATTAATTTATGAGTTATTTCTGTTGTTCGTGTTAAGTGACAACAAACTTGCTTTAAATTATTTTTTGTACTTGGGTCAAATGAAAAATATCTATTAGAGGCTGTACTTGGTTGAACATCAAGATTATCAAAATTAATACTTTTTCTATCAACTCTAGCAGGTGTGCCAGTTTTAAGCCTTTCTGTTTTAATGCCTATTTTGTGTAAACAAGAAGTCAGACCACTTGCTGCTTGCTCACCAGATCTTCCTGCAGACATAGATTTATTTCCTATCCAGATTTTACCTTCTAAAAAAGTACCAGCGGTTATAATAACTGACTTTGCAGAATAATTACTCCCAAAGAATGTTTTAACTCCCTTTACTCTTTTTTTAGAAATATGATTATTTTTTGTTATGTGAGTAGTTTCTTCAATATCTAATTCAGTAATCATTGCCTCTTTCAGAGTTAAGTTTTCTGTAGCTTGAAGTATCTCAATCATTCTTCGTGAATATTCTCTTTTATCGGTTTGTGCTCTTAGAGCCCAAACCGCTGGGCCTCTGCTCGCATTTAAAACTCTTTTTTGAATAGCTGTTGCGTCAGCTATTTTCCCAATAATTCCTCCTAAAGCATCTACTTCATGAACTAATTGACTTTTTGCAGGCCCTCCAACTGCAGGATTACATGGTTGCCATGCAATGCGATCTAAATTTATTGTAAATAAAGCCGTTGAAAATCCTAATTTAGCGCAAGTAATTGCTGCTTCACAGCCTGCATGTCCTCCTCCAATGACAATGATGTCAAATGACTCGTTATAGCAATTATTATTATTCATTTTAAATCTTCTATTAATTTGCCAGATTTCTAAATCTGGTAAATTGAGGTTCAAATAATAATTTTACAGTTCCAACAGGACCATTTCTATGTTTGGTCACAATAATTTCAGTAATTCCTCGATCTTCAGTTTCCGGATTGTAATACTCATCTCGATATATCATAAGAACTAAATCTGCGTCTTGCTCTATAGATCCTGATTCTCTTAAATCGCTTAACATAGGTCTTTTATTAGTTCTTGATTCAACTCCTCTACTGAGTTGAGATAGAGCGACTACAGGCACTTTTAATTCTCTGGCCATGCTTTTAAGACCTCTAGTTATTCTAGATAATTCTTGAACTCTGTTGTCAGGGGTAGTTCCTTCCATAAGCTGTAGGTAATCAATAACAATTAAGCCAAGCTCTTTGCCTTGCTCTGCAATTAATCTCCTACAAAGTGATCTCATCTCTAAAACGCTTAAATTTGGTTTGTCATCAATAAAAATTGGTAATTGACCCAATGAGTTGATACCCTCACCTAATAAAGGCCACTCATCTTGCTGTAATCTTCCTGTCCTTAATCTTCCACTTTCAATACCCACTTCCATAGATAATAATCTATAGGTTAATTGTTCCTTGCTCATCTCTAGACTAAACACACAAACAGGTAAATCTTGAGACTGCGCAACATTTTTAGCTAAGTTAAGTACCATCGAAGTTTTACCCATTGAAGGTCTGCCAGCTACAATAATAAGGTCACTTCTCTGAAAACCTTGAGTCATTGCATCAAGGTCATAAAAATTAACTGGTATTCCAGCTACCGATGTCCCAAGAGATCTTGATTCAATTTCATTAAATGTACTCGTTAATATTTCTGCTGCCTGTGTAAGTCCTTTGGAAGGTTTTTCTTGGCTTATTTCAAAAACTTTTTGTTCTGCTTTGTCTAGGATCTCATCAGTAGCTTGTGATTGATCAAAACCAAGCTGAATGACTTCATTCCCAGAGCGAATGAGTTGTCTCCTTAAGAATTTATCACTTATCAAGTTTGCGACTTGCTCTATAGATGCGGTTGAAGAGACATTCTCTACTAATTCAACTAGCTTATTATTACCTCCAACTTTTTCCAAAGAACCATTATCAGCCAACCATGCACTCATCGCAGTGAGATCAGTTGGTTTGCCTTGAGTATGCAATGTTATAGCTGTCTTATAAATTTCTTTATGAGCATTTAAATAAAAAGCTTCTGGTTTCAGTAAATCAGCAATTCTTCCAATTGCATCAGGATCTAATAAAATTCCTCCTAAGACTGATTCTTCAGCTTGAATATTTTGAGGAGGCACAAGTCCACCATTCTCATTCTTGAAATCATTTTTAAAATTTTTATTTGATCCACTATTAGGAAAAGGTATTGAAACCATATTTTTTAATTACTTAGATATATACTCTGGCTAATTTTTCAAAATATGCAACAAATATATTAACTTGTAACTTCAATATTAATTTCCGCTTCAACCTCTTTATGTAATTTTATTTGGACTTTATAAGTTCCTAATGTGTGAATTTCAGGAACTTGAATATTTCTTCGATCAATTTCTTTCTTAGTAGAAGTTTTAATAATCTCTGCTACATCGCCATTCGTAACAGTACCAAAAAGAACACCATCTTCTCCAACTTGTTTTTTGATAGAAAATCTTCCAATTGTTTTTAAGGCTGTCTTGAATTCTAATGCATCTTTTTTTATTTTCTCTGCAATAATTTTTTCTTTTTCCCTCTTTCTTTCTATTTGCTTTAAAACTGATGGAGTTACATTAACTGCTTTTCCTGTAGGAAATAAAAAGTTTCTTGCATACCCTGGAGCTACGTCTACGATATCTCCATCTTTCCCAAGGCTAGATATTGCCTCAGTTAAAACAACCTGAACTCTTTTTGACATAATTTAATTGTACACTTTAAATTAATAATAAGACCTTGAGGGTAATTTTATACGTTTTGCAAAACCTAATCTTGCAAGAAATTTTATATGCTCCCATGTAAGATCTATTTGACCTTTAAATAAACCTTGCTTTGCAGAATTAGGGAAAGCATGATGATTATTATGCCAACCTTCTCCAAAAGTTAGTGCTGCAACCCAAGCATTATTTCGAGATTCATCTCCACTATCAAAAGCTACTGTTCCCCAGCAGTGTGTTGCAGAATTAACTAGCCATGTGATGTGGTAAACAACTACAAGTCTTAAAGGGATC
>CAYNKY010000012.1:0-29781 GCA_964397895.1 uncultured Prochlorococcus sp. | reverse complement strand
AATGACATAAAACATATGAAGAAAGAATATTATTAAGTAATCCCTGAATAGGATTCTTTTCTACTAAATTAACGTGCTTGTAGGCTGATGAATGAAAGATTAATTCAACCTTATCTTCCTTAATTAATCTATCCATAAACATTTTGTCACAACAATTACCTAAAACAAATTTAATTTTATTTGATTTGCTATTGAATTTTTCTAAGTTATTTATAAGTTCATAAAGATTTTTTTCATTACTATCAATAAGTATTAGTTTTTTAGGATTTAATTTGCAAAGTTGCAAACCTATTTCACTGCCAATAGATCCTCCAGCGCCAGTTATCAACACTATAGAATTTTGAATACTATTTATTAATAATTCAGGAATTGGATTAACAATATCTCTTTGCAGCAGATCTTCAATATTTATTCTTCTCAAATTTCCAATTTTTGATTTTCCCTCAGTTATTTCATCAATTGAAGGAACTTCTAATATTGAAAAACCATAATCTTGTATCTTATAAATAATCTGCTTTCTTCTTTGTAAGTTAAGAGATGGTATTGCTAACAAAACATTATCAATTTTATAGTTTATATTTTTTAAAAATTCAGGAGACTTGATCTTTATTCCACTTATATTTCTTTTCCAAAGTTTCTTATTATCATCAACAATAAAGAGTATTTTAAAGGCACCAGTGGTTCTTAAAGAACTTATTAATTGAGCACCGGCTGAACCTGCTCCATAAATAACCACTTTTTGAATTTTTTTATTGGAATTAGAAAATAATCTTAAAAAATCTCTCAATATTATTTTTATAAAACTATTTATTCCAATAATAAGAATATAAACAATAACCCATATACTTCTTGGAGGCATATTTGCTCCAGATAAATATCCAATAGTAAGAGTACCTAATACTATATAAATATTACTTAATGCAGATTTATATATAAATGAACTTCCTGTATATGTAATTAGGCCTCTGTAAAATCCTGTTAATATATAAATCGGTATGGCTAACGAACACATTACGGGAATAATCCAAACAGAATTAAGAAAATATTCACTTAATGGATTAGAAATTCGTAAGAAAAAAGAGAACCAAATACTAAATATGAGTACATTTAAATCAATAAAAATGAGTATTGATTTCCTTTCTAAAAAACTTAATTTTGAGATTTTACTATTAAGCATTAAGATTTTAAAGAATCAAAGAATACTCTTATTTAATTAATTTAATATAAAAACTACTAAAAAAGCTACTTTATATGAAAAAAGATGATAATTTAGAACCCTTATTAATACATCCATCATCAATTATTGATTTAGGTGCAAAAATTGGTAATAATACAAAAATATGGCACTGGACTCATATTTGTAGTGGTGCAGAAATTGGAAATAATTGTTCAATTGGTCAAAATGTTTATATAGGAAATAAAGTAAGGGTTGGCAATAATACAAAAATTCAAAATAATGTATCTATTTTTGATAATGTCTATCTTGAAAAAAATGTTTTTTGTGGGCCAAGCATGGTTTTTACGAACGTTTACAACCCAAGATCAGAGATTTCAAGAAAAGATGAATACAAAAAAACAGTTGTTTGCGAGGGTGCTACGCTGGGGGCTAATTGCACAATAATTTGTGGAATAAAAATTGGTAAATATGCATTTATTGGAGCGGGAGCGGTCGTTAACAAGAATGTCTTGGATTTTGCTCTTATGGTGGGAGTTCCTGCGAAGCAAATTGGTTGGATGAGTGCTTTTGGAGAAAGAATAGAATTACCTTTGAATGGTAATGGTGAATGGAAATGTCCAAAAACAGCTTCACTTTATAGGCTAAAAGGCGATAAAATAATCTATATTTCGTCAAAAAATAAATAATGGAATTTATTGATCTAAAATCACAACAAAACAAATTAACTCCTAAGGGAATTACTCTTAGAGAAGAGATTGATAAAAGAATTAAATCAGTTTTAAACCACGGAAAATATATCTTAGGTCCTGAGGTAAGCGAATTAGAACAGAAATTGGCAGAATTTGTTGGTGTAAAATATTGTATAGGAGTTTCTAGTGGAACAGATGCTTTATTAATTGCCTTAATGGCTTTAGGCATTAAAAGGGGAGATGAGGTTATTACTACACCCTTCTCTTTCTTTGCCACGGCTGAAACGATAATGCTTTTAGGAGCAAAACCTGTTTTTATTGATATTGATAAAGATACTTATAATTTAGATCATGAAAAATTAAATTCAGTAATTAATAAAAAAACTAAAGCAATAATGCCAGTGAGTCTTTATGGTCAACCTGCAAATTTCCTTGAAATTAATAAAATTGCTGAAAAATATAATATCCCAGTTATTGAGGATGGAGCTCAATCCTTTGGAGCAAAACATCATAATAAAAGAAGTTGTGGATTATCAACCATAGGCACAACAAGTTTTTTCCCTTCAAAGCCATTAGGAGGATATGGCGACGGGGGAGCATGTTTTACAAATAATGAAGAGTTAGCTAACAAGATGAGAATTCTATCTTTACATGGTCAAGAGAAACGATATTCTCATATTAAAATAGGTCTAAATGGAAGACTTGATACTATTCAAGCTGCAATATTGCTAGCTAAATTAGAAGTCTTTGAACAAGAAATTTCGGCAAGGCAAAGAATAGCTCAAAGGTATACCGATGAATTCCAAAAATTAGAATTTACATTAACTCCAAAAATATCTAAATACAATACAAGTGTATTCGCTCAATATACTATCCAAGTCGAGAATAGAAATGAAGTTATTGAGAAATTAAAAGAAATCAATATCCCTACTGCAATTCATTACCCCTCACTTATTACTGATCAGGCAGCTTTAAATAATAAAAGAAGTTTTTTAAGAAGTTTACTTAGCAACATAAGTAATAAAAAAACATATTTAAAAAAATCCCTTAATAATGCACAAAATATTTCACAAAAAGTACTAAGCTTGCCTATGCATCCACTTTTAAAAAACAGTGATCAAGATACTATTATTAAATCAGTTATAGATTCTTTGAATTACTGAGATTAGAAAAATGACTCAAACTAAAGAGTTTTTAAATTTAAAAGAACTTTTAAACAACAAAAAAGCTATTATTGGAATCGTAGGAATGGGTTA
Source organism: uncultured Prochlorococcus sp. (assembly GCA_964397895.1). GTDB lineage: Bacteria > Cyanobacteriota > Cyanobacteriia > PCC-6307 > Cyanobiaceae > Prochlorococcus_A. Next base: position 26,659 of record CAYNKY010000012.1, on the reverse strand, counting down.
TGTAGGTTTGCCCTTGGCTCTAGCATACGCTAAAAATGGTTTCAAAGTGATAGGACTTGATATTGATGAAAAAAAAGTTGAAAAGATTAATCGTAGCGAAAGCTATATAAAACATATTCCAAACGAAGAAATTTACTCATTCGTCTCTAAAGGATTAATAAAAGCTACATCAAATTTTGAAGAATCAAAATATTTTGACGCAATAATTTTATGTGTGCCAACCCCACTTAATAAATATAGAGAGCCTGATCTTAGTTTTATAAGAGAAACAACAAATTCTTTATTACCATTTTTAAAAGAAGGCCAAATTCTAAGCTTAGAGAGTACATCTTACCCAGGGACAACAAAAGAAGAGCTATTACCTTTGATATCTGCAAGGGGTTTTGATGTTGGTAAAAATTTCTTTCTCATTTATTCTCCTGAGAGGGAAGATCCAGGAAATAAATTATTTAATACCTCAAATACACCAAAAGTACTAGGAGGCATAACAGAAAATTGTAAAAATATAGGAATTGAACTTTATAAGCACATAGTTAATCAGGTTGTTCCTGTAAGGAATACATGTACAGCAGAAATGACAAAATTACTAGAAAATATACATAGAGCTGTCAATATTGGATTAATGAATGAATTAAAACCTTTAGCTGACAAAATGGATGTCGACTTATATGAAGTAATAAGGGCTGCTGCAACCAAACCTTTCGGATTTGTTCCATATTATCCAGGGCCTGGTTTAGGAGGGCATTGTATACCAATAGATCCTTTTTACCTTACATGGAAAGCAAGAGAATATGGAATGCATACAAGATTTATAGAACTCGCAGGTGAAATTAATTCTTCTATGCCACAATATGTTGTAGACAAGATTACTTGGTCTTTAAATGATAATAAGAAACCTTTAAAAGATAGTAATATTCTTGTGCTTGGTCTTGGATATAAAAAAAATGTTGATGACATGAGAGAATCTCCATCTGTCGAAATAATGAAATTATTATCAGAAAGGCAAGCAAGTGTTAGTTATAGTGATCCCTTTTTCCGTGAATTTCCCATTATTCGCAAATTTAAAATAAATTCTAAAAGTATAGACATAACAAAAGAGACTCTTCAAACTTTTGATGCAGTAATTCTTATAACTGATCATGATATATTTGATTATGAATTAATTAAAGAAAATAGTAAATTAATTATCGATACTAGGGGTAGATATGAACCTTCAAATTCAATAGTTAGGGCTTAAGTATTATAGTTAAATGAAATATTAAAAGATTTAGATATTTTTACTAAACTATGAGATCATAGTTAATAAATTAGCTTATAAACTTTAACAAAGTATGTCAGAAAAAATAAAGGTCGCACTAATTGGTTGTGGGAGAATTAGTAAAAATCATATAAAATCTATTATTTATCACAATAGTAATATTTCTTTAGTTGCAATATGTGATTCTAATCAAAACAGGCTTAATGAAGCAATTTTATTAATTAAAGAAGAACAGGAAAAATATAATTTAAAAAATGAAAAAATATCTATCTATGACAATTTTCAAAAATTAATAGATGATCATAATCAAAATATTAATAAATTAGATTTGGTAGTCTTAGCAACTCCTAGCGGCCTTCATTATGAGCATACAATTCTTGCAGCAGAAAATAAAATTAATATATGTACTGAAAAACCAATGGCAACTAAATTTAAACAAGGCAAAGAAATGGTAAAAAAATGTGCAGAAAATGGAGTTAAACTTTTTGTAGTCAAGCAAAATCGATTCAATAGTACACTTCAATTATTAAAAAAACAAATTGAAAAAAAACGATTTGGGGAAATAGCCTTAGTTACCGTTAATGTATTTTGGCAAAGGCCTCAAAGCTATTATGATCAAGACGATTGGAGAGGTACCATTGAATTAGATGGAGGTGCACTAATGAATCAAGCAAGCCATTATGTAGATTTACTTGATTGGCTAATTGGTCCTGTTAAAACTGTTAGTGCCTCTATTGCAACAATATCTAGAAAAATCGAAGCTGAAGATACTGCAGCTGTCCAATTAAAATGGGAAAATGGTGCCTTAGGAACTTTAGCTGTAACAATGTTAACTTTTCCAAAAAATCTTGAAGGTTCAATTACAATTCTTGGTGAAAATGGAACTGTCAAAATTGGAGGTACTGCAGTTAATAAAATTGAAACATGGGAATTTAAAGATCATTCAGATGATGATAAAAAAATCAATGATGTTGGCTATGTAAGTGAAGATGTTTATGGTAAAGGTCATTATCCTTATTACGGAAATATTATTTCCTGTCTTAATAAAGAAGAAAAAGCCATGTGTGATGGAAATGATGGATTAAAAAGTTTAGAATTACTAGAAGCTGCATACAGTTCAGCAAGAGAAGAGAGAATTGTAAAGCTTCCACTTTAACCATAGAATAAAAATACTCTCTTTAAAAATGGAAAAATATTAATAATGAAAAAAGGAAGGGTTGTATGGTATCTAAGTAAATATGCTATGCCCCCTAATGAAGCAAACGTTGGACAAAGAGGTCATTATTTAATAAAAGAACTACAAAAAATAGGATACAAAGTATTTATAATTAACTCAAACTCATACAACAAAAGAAGAAGGAGAACTTTAAATAAAATTTATAACTTTAGAATAATTGATAAAGTAAACTATTTAACTATAAGAAGTACGCTTTATAAAAGATCTTTCTCATTTAAGAGAATTTGGAGTTGGATAGAATTTGAAATAAAATTATTTTTTGCTCCTCTTAAACAACTAAAAAGTCCAGACTGCATAATAGTATCCAGTCTTTCTCTACTAACAATAATTAATGGTATTTTAATTAAATCAAGATATAAATGTAAGTTAATTTTTGAGATTAGAGACATATGGCCTTTATCTCTAATGGAATATAAGGGATTCACAAAATACAATCCATTAATATTTTTTCTAAGAATTGTTGAATACTTAGGTTATACATTTTCAGACAAAATTGTTGGGACAATGCCACTACTTTCAATGCATGTAAGAACAATTATTGGAGACGATCGTAAGGTGATTAATATACCAAATGGATTCGACTCTAAAAGTGTAAAAATTAATTATCAGATTAAACATAAAACCATTAATAAATTTCTTAACGAAAAAAAAATAACAATAACATATGCAGGCTCAATTGGTTTATCAAATAACCTTAATTCATTTTTTGAAGTAATTAAAAATCTTGAAGGAAATCAAAAAATAAATTTTTTAGTAATTGGTGATGGTGAATTAAAGAACAAATATATTAAGAAATACAGTCATTTAAAAAATTTAGCTATTTGCAAATCAGTTCAAAAAAAATATGTAAATAATATTCTAGCAAGAAGTGATATTTTATATCTTTCTTTGAGTAAAAATAAAATTTGGGATTATGGACAATCACTTAATAAAATTGTTGACTATATGCTGGCTGCTAGACCTATAATTGCTTCTTATTCTGGATATAAAACGATGATTAACCAATCAAATTGTGGAGAATTTGTAGAAGTAGATAATATAATAGAATTAGAAAAAAAATTGATAAAATATTCTGAACTTAGTAAAAAAGAAAGAATGGCAATTGGTTTAAGAGGTAAACAATGGCTATTTAAAAATCGTACTTACAATAAATTAGCGATTAAGTATTCAGAGATAATAAATTCACTATGATCAAATACAAATCAATCAAAAAAAATATTGACTTTTTTATAGCATTAATCCTTTTAATATTATTTATACCTCTATTTATTTTTATAAGTATGGGAGTACTAATATTTAATGGAAAACCAATTTTCTTTACTCAAATCCGCCCTGGACTTAATAATAAATGTTTTAAATTATATAAATTTAGAACTATGTCTAATTCTAAAAATTTATATGAATCCAGTGAAAATGATCATTTAAGATTGACTAAATTTGGAAAATTTCTCCGGAAGACTTCAATCGATGAACTTCCATCTTTAATAAATATTATTAGAGGAGAAATGAGTTTTGTTGGACCAAGGCCTCTATTAGTTGAATATCTAAAACTTTATAATGAATTTCAATCTAAAAGACACAAAGTGAAGCCAGGTATTACTGGTTTAGCCCAGGTTCAAGGCAGGAATAATTTATCATGGGAGGATAAATTCTCCAAAGATATATATTATGTCGAAAATTATAATTTTCAATTAGATTTAAAAATTATTATATTGACAATATTTGAGGTAATAAAAAGAAATGGGATAAATTCTCCGGGTGAAGCAACTTGTAAATCTTTTGGAGGAAATAAATAACATTGAAAAATCTTTTAATACTTGGTGCTGGCGATAATGGAAGAGTAATAGCAGAAAATGCTTTTTCCTCCAAAAAATATAAAAGTATAGAATTTCTGGATGATCTTTCATATAAAAAAAATGGTGAGATTATAGGACCACTTGAAAGTATTTATGATAAAAAGATTAAAAACAAATTTACAGAAGCAATAATTAGCATAAGTTCTTATGAGATTCGAATGAAATGGCATGAGATTTTAAAAAAAGAGAATTATTTAATACCCAATATTATTCATAAAAGTTCATTTGTTTCTGAATCGGCAAAAATTGGTGCAGGTTCAATCATCTATCCAAAAGTATGCATTCAGGCTAATGTAGATATTAAAGAATCTGTTTTTTTGAATACTGGAAGCATAATTGAACATGACTCTTTAATCTCAAATGGAGTTCATATTTGTCCAGGAGTAAATATTGCTGGAAATGTAACTATTGGATATGGGTCATGGATAGGAATTGGTTCATCAATAATTCAAGGAATTAGAATTGGAAGTGAAACCATAATAGGGGCTGGATCTGTTGTGATCCAAAATATTCCTGATCAATCAAAAGCAGTTGGTAATCCAACAAGAATAATCTAAGAATTGCAATGAACATACCAAGTTGGCCTTATTATTCTGATGATGAAATAAAGAGTGCATGTTCTGTATTATCATCAGGTCTTGTAAATTATTGGACAGGTACAGAAACAAAAAATTTTGAAAAAGAATTTGCAAAATTAATCTCTGCTAAATATGCTATTGCCCTTGCAAATGGTTCACTGGCATTATCTTGTGCATATCTTGCATTAAATTTAAAAAAAGGAGATGAGATAATAACAACCCCAAGAACGTTCATAGCTACTTCCTCAAGCGCTTTGCTATTGGGTCTAAAACCTGTATTCGCTGATGTAGATTTAAATTCAGGTTGCATTACAGCTGAAACTATTGAACCTTTAATAACAGAAAAAACTAGAGCTATAACAGTAGTTCATATTGCAGGTTGGCCTGCGGATATGGAAAAAATAAGTGCCTTGGCTAACAAATATAAACTTTTTATTATTGAGGATTGCTCACAAGCTCACGGAGCAGAAATCTTTATAAATAAGAGATTCCAACCTGTTGGTAGCTTTGGCACTATTGCTACTTGGAGTTTTTGTCAGGATAAAATTATTAGTACAGGAGGGGAAGGCGGTATGATCACCACCAATGACTTAGAAATATTTGAAAAAATATGGTCTTTTAAAGATCATGGAAAAAATTTAAAAAAATTAGATAATAATCAATTCAAATCCGGATTTAAATGGCTTCATGATAATTTAGGTTCAAATTTTAGATTAACCGAATTTCAAAGTGCAATTGGTCGCTTGCAAATTAAGAAATTATTTTATTGGAATAAACTTAGAACAAGAAATGCACTTATTCTTGCAGATAAATTAAATAACATTCATGCTTTGAGAATACCTCTTCCATCAAGAGAAGTAAAACATGCATGGTATAAATTTAATTGTTTTTTGAATTTATCTGAATTAAAAAATGAATGGAGTAGAAATAGGATAATTGATGAAATCAATAAAAAAGGTTACCCTGCTTTTCATGGGGGATGTAGTGAAATATATCTTGAAAAATGTTTTAAAGAAAAAGGAGTCTCTCCTCAAGGAAGACTAAAAGTAGCAAAAGAATTAGGTGAAACAAATTTAATGTTTTTAGTACATCCAAATATTAGTAACAAAGAGATGTCAAAATATGCTGAAACTATATATTCTGTAATTAAGAATTCTATAAAGTCTTGAAAGAAAGGATAGCAATAATTTCATTCTCTGAAATAGTTAATGATAGTAGAGTAAAAAGACAAATAAATTCCCTAAAAGATAATTATGAAATTATATGTTTTGGATATGGGAAAAATTATATACAAGAAATAACTTTTATTAGATTAAAAGAAAGAAATAATTTATTTTTAAAAATATATTATTTTTTATTATTGATTTGCAGAAAATACTTTTTATATACTTCAACAAGGTTTAATTATTCAAAAATCATAGACTATGTAAAAATAAATAATATAAAATTTTTCATATTAAATGACTCAACGACATGGCCACTAATAAACTTGTTAAAAACTTATGAAAATTGTATAATCGATGCTCATGAGTACACACCTGAAGAATTAACAAATAATTACCTTTGGAAAATAATTTATAAAGATTACAAATTATGGTGCTCTAATTTTGCTAAATCAGGAGGAGCACACTTTACAGTTGAAGAAAATCTATGTAAAAAATGGGATATTTTTACATCTAAGAAATTCCAATTATTAAGAAATACATGTTATTTTTATAAAAATAATTATCAGTTTAAAAGAATAAATTCAAATAAATTTAACTATATCCATCATGGGCTTGCCACCCCATCAAGAAAATTGGAGGAAATGATTTTAGCGACAGGATTAGCTGGAGATAATTTTAGAGGCACATTTTATTTAACCGGTAATGATTACAAATACAAAAAATATTTAAAAGAATTAGCTATAAATAATTATTGTAATATTAAAAATCCAATACAAGAATCGGAATTAGTAGAAATAGGTACTTATTATGATTTTGCATTATTATCAATTTATCCAACAAATATAAATTATAAATATTGTCTTCCAAATAAATTTTTCCAATTTATTCAGTCAAGATTACCTATCATTTCAGGACCGACACCATCTATATCTTATTTGATAGATAAATATAAAATAGGAATTGTTGCAAAATCATTTTTAGCAAAAGACATAGCATTAGCTATGAAGAAATTAAATACTAATAATATCAAAACTTTTAAATTAAATTGTGAAATAGCGGCAAAAGAACTTTGTTGGGAAAAAGAGCAAAAAATATTAACTGATACAATTAAGGAGATTATAAAGAATTAAAATGTGCGGCATAGCAGGGATTTTTAACTTATCTAATAAATCCTTAGATCAACAAATTATTAAAGATATGATTAATAAAGTTAATCATAGAGGCCCAGACTATAAAGATTTTTATTTTGATAATTTAGTATCTTTAGGACATGCTAGGTTATCAATAATTGATTTAACAAATGCAGCTAATCAACCTTTTTATTGGGAGGATAGATACATAGTTGTTTTTAATGGAGAAATTTACAACTATATAGAAATAAAAGAGGAATTAATGAATAAAGGAATTTGTTTTAAAACAAATTCTGATACTGAAGTTTTATTAGCTTCTTATGCATATTGGGGAGAAGATTGTCAGAAAAGATTTAATGGGATGTGGGCATTTATAATATGGGACAAATATAAAAAAAAATTATTTGTAAGTAGAGATAGATTTGGTATTAAACCACTATATTGGTGTGAATTTCAAGGTAAATATTACTTTAGTTCTGAGATAAAACAATTAACATTTATTGGCGCTAACCAAATTAATATTAATGAATTATCAAATTATCTATATGGAAGTTTGGTTTCGTGCTCAGATAATACATTTTTTAAAAATATACAATCCCTAAAAGGTGGTCATTCAATATCTATTCAGCTAGGCGAAGATATCTGCATAAAGCAATGGTATTCTTTGAGTTCTCAATTATTAAATCATTATAAGGATAAAGATATTATTGAATTAATAGAGGACTCAGTTAAATTAAGAATGCGAAGCGATGTAAAGCTAGGTTCTTGCTTGTCAGGGGGTATTGATAGTTCTACAATAGCTAATATTTTCTCAAAAATTCATATTTCTAAAAACAATAATTTTGATATTAATTTGATTCATGCAAAATCAATTGATATCGAGAATGATGAATCAGACTATGCAATTCAAGCATCAAATTATGCTGGTCAAGAATTAAAAATGGTAATACCTACCGCTAAAGACTTTTGGGATAATATTTATAAAATTTGTTATTTACAAGATGAGCCATTTGGCTCACCTTCAATTTTTATGCAATATTTTGTTATGAAGAAAGCAAAAGAATTAGGATGTAAAGTTATGCTTGATGGTCAAGGCGCTGATGAAATTCTTCTTGGTTATCACAAGTATATTAGTCTTATATTTTATAATGAAATCAAAAATATTAATTTTTTAAAAATAACAAAATTCTTGAAAGATAATTTTTATTTCAGTGAAAATAATTCTTTATTAGATAAGGCTAAATATATAGCAGGACCTATTTTTTCATCATTAAGAACAAATAGATTACAAAAGCGACTAAACTTTTTAAAATTACCAATTGATAGTCTAAAAGATATTTATAAAGAGATTGGAAATAATTCAAAAGATATGAAATTAACGCAAATACTTGAGGTAAATAAAACATCTTTACCTGCTTTATTAAGATATGAAGATAGGAATTCAATGGCAAACTCTATAGAAGCTAGAGTGCCTTTCTTAGATCATAGAGTTGTTGAAAGCTCAATTTCTCTTAATCTAGAGGATAAGATAAAAAATGGATGGACAAAATATCCATTAAGAAATTCTAATTTACTTCCGAACTCTATTGCATGGAGGAGATCAAAGCTTGGATTTAACGCACCAGAAAGGACATGGATTGGTCAATATGATAACGATATGAAAAATAATATTATGAGTTCTGAAATATTAAATGAAATAGTAGATAAAAATTCTCTAATAGAAAATTGGAGAAAATTAAACTATAGAGAAAAATGGAGATTATTTAATACTTCAATCTGGGCAGAAATAATGAAAATTAAATTGTAAATATTTTAAAATAGATCATCTTTTAAAGATTCTGCACAATAATTAAGTGAATGCCAATTTCTTACAAATTCTTTAGATCTTTTTGACAAATTAAATAATTCTTCTTGGTCAAATTTGCAAAATTCTATAATTTTTTTTTCTAAATTATTTATTGATATATTTATTATTGGCATATCTTTTTGCATTTTTATTGGAACAAATTTCATATCTTTATTTCTTAAATATGCCATTACTGGAATACCTTTAGCCATAGACTCTACAGCAATTGATCCATACCATCCTACTAAAATTTGATCTATAACTAAATCAAAGTCCTCTAATTTTCTTAGTAATTCAGAATGATCTATATTTTCTAATATAGTTAAATTGATATTTAATTCAGGTTTATTTATTTTTAAATTTTTTATTTTATCAATAATAAGCTTTGTGCCTTTTACCCCTCTATGAGAGGGAACATGCGCTATTTTTAAAGTTTTATTATTTTTGATATTATAAGAATCAGATTCTAACCTATAAGGATAGGGTAGAAATTTCGTCCTTTTGGGTAAGACATTCATAATATCTGGGTTTACTGAATAAATAGAGTAAGCTATTTTATTGATTATTTTTATATTATTTCTTTTAATATTATCTTTTGATTCTGTATAGTAAGAAGTATGTCGTAGATAATGTGCTGGAGAAATAAAAAAGTTTTTTAAACAATATTCAGACTGTCTAGCATCATCTCCAGAATATATAAAAATCAATCTGTTATCTAATAACTTATTAATAGATATTTCTATTCTTTGCATAATTTTATAATAAAAATTTTGCATAATTTTAAGATAAAAGTATTTAGACTCTTTATTAATAAACTCTTGCATAAAAATAGTTCTACCATAATTAAAAATAATATTTTTACATAAGAAATAATATCTTAAAGCAAAGATTTTTCTTAATTCTCTTTCTAAAAAGTTACTATTTTGATTAAAAATAAATTTATTCTTCTCATATCCAAAAGGATGCTTAGTAAAAGTAATTATTTGAGGCTCATAATTTAATGATCTTATTGCATCTCTAATATAAAAAATAGTCCCACCAGTATTAACAGGAAGTATTAATACCTTTTTTGATCTTTTAAAAAAAAACATTTTTATATTCCTTAATAAAATACTTTAATCCCTTTTCTTTTATATAGTTAATATTTGAATATAAGTACTTCAAATCAACGGCATAATTTTGATTATTTACTTCATTTTGATAATTGATGTTTGCTTTTTTATTTAGAACCTCGGCAATAGTTTCAACGAAATTTATTAAGGAAATTTTATTTGGGGAGGCAATATTAAATATACCTTTTTTATCTTTATTTAAAAGTTCAAAAATACAATATGCAATCAACTCAACAGATGTTGGATTAAATATCAGTCCATCTTTTCCATTAATATTTATTTCCTTAGAATCATTAACCATATTAATAATCTTCGGAATGAACATACTTTTTTTTTGTCTAATTCCATAAGGAAAAAATATTCTACCTATTAGAATATCCATATACTTTGAATATGGACTTATTATATTTTCAGTCGCTATTTTTGAAGCCGTGTAAAAATCGTTAACATTTAATTTTAAAAGAGAATTTTCTCTTAAAGGGAGATTATTAGTTATCGTATTATCATAAACTGAACCTGAAGAGGCATAAAAAAACTTTTTACAATTATTTATCCTCGCAAATTCAATAAGGTTAAAACTACTTCTAATATTTATATCAAAAACCTGATCAGCATATTCAGGAAATAATTTATAATTTTCTGATTGAGCAAGATGGATAATTATATCAATATTCTTGGGTAATACTTTTATAAAGGAGGGATTACTTAAATCAGTATGAATTATTTCAGTCCCTTTAAAAATATTTAAATCATCTTTAATATCATTCTTTCTAATAATTTGAAAAATATTAGCGTTACTATTCTCTTGAAAATACTTAATTAATGCATAACCTATTAATCCAGTTCCACCAGTAATTAGAATATTTTCTTTCATAATCATTGATTTAATTTTTTAATGATTTCTTGGAATCTTTCAGACATAGCATTTACAGAATGATATTTTTTACAATATCTATGTCCACCATGAGAAAAAAGATTTAAATTTATTTTTCCATAATATATTTCTAAAAGAGTTTTTTCTAGATTAAAAATATCTGAATTTATTATAGGAGGAAATACTTCACTAATAATATTACTCTCATTTTTTTCAAAATCTTCTTTATCTATTATTTTATTATATGTATACAGATCAACAAGATCATTTCTCAAAAAACATAAAACTGGTTTTCCATAAGCCATTGCCTCTAGACTAAATAATCCATACCAACCAATAATTAATTGATCAATAACCAGATCACATTCCTGAATTGATTTAAGTATTGTGGCATTATCTTCTTTTTCTTTTAAAATCAGCTCTATATCTAATTTAAATTGATTCTTTAATTTTTTTATAGTCTTAATAATGTAATTTGTACCTTTTATTTGTCTATGATTTGGTGCATGTAAAATTCTTAATTTTGTATTTGGTTTATAATCTGAGAAATTAATAATTGATGGAATTTCAACTGTAAAATGAGCAGGTAAAAGCATATCCCAACCATACATATAATCTACCCATTCACATCCACCTATTACAAAATCAGCATTATTTGTCCATCGATCTATATTCCTTTCAATTAATTTTTTTCTATATTTAAAATTTGAATAAGATTCATTGCAAGCATTTTTAAATAATAAATTTGGAGATCTAGAAAGATCTTGAACATCCCCTCCATAGGGCATTACAATAATTTTTATTTTAGCTAACTTATAAAAATATGGTTCGAAAAATCTTAAAAATATAGTATTAAATAAAGATCCTCCATTAAAATAAATTATTAAATTTCTACATCTAAATATTGAGAATATAAATGCCTTAATAGATGTTGGGAAGATGATAAATTTTCTAATTTTGAAGGGATAAAAAATTTTATCAAATGATGAAGTTACATAATATAAATGAGTAGCAAATGTGATTGAATTAACATTTATTTTATCTAGAGCCTTTTTAAAAGCGATGTTATTTATTAAAGGTTCTGGGCCAATTCCAAAAGTATATTTCTTATAAAAAAACTTACTTAAAAAACATAGGATAAAAAGCGGCACTAAAATTAAAATTTCAAAAAATATTAAATAAACATGTTGTATTATCCTAAAGATGTTCTTTTTAAGTAAAAATAACATACAATCAAAAATTCAACTCAAGCCACTTTTCAAAGTATAGTAAAGACCATATTAATAATCTATTATTATTTTTACCTTCAAAATGCTCGTTAAGTAAATTAAATATAATATCTCTATCTAGGAAGTTAAATATATTTGAATTCTTTTGCATTATTTTTGAAGTAACATAATTTAAACTCTCCCCTTTAAACCAACTTGAGTCTGGGGCTGAAAATCCTTTCTTCTCTTTTTTTAAGACTTCATTTGGAAGATAACTTTTCATTAATTCTCTTAAAATATATTTACCATCATTGGTTTTCTTAAAACTACTATTAGTTAAATCAGGATTTTTATTAAAATTTACATTATCTTCAAAATTTTTTAATTTTAAAGCAATTGGTATTTGCGAAGAGAAATCAACTAAATCATTATCTAAGAATGGTATTCTTGTTTCTAAAGAGTTTGCCATACTTATTTTATCTTCTATAACCAATAATCCATGCAAAAATGTTTTCGCCTCAAAATATAAGGCCAAATTTATGAAATCATTCGGAGATTTAGCATCGGTATCAACTCCTGCAAATACATTTTTAAATATATCAATTGAATTGAATTCTCCTATCTCATTACTGATAGGATCAAACACTTTATTATATGATTCCAAGGGCATTAATCTAACCCAAAATTGATGATAATTATAAACAAATTCATCAAAATTTTTACTTGATAGGCCCTGATAATATCTCCATGGGTAACCTGCAAATAATTCATCGCCTCCAGTACCTGACATTACAACCTTTACAAATTTACTCGCTAATTTTGAAATATAAAAATTTGGATAACATTGACCTACCCTTGGCTCTTCAACATGGGTAACAATTTTTTCCATAATTCTTTCTAAATCACCAGCTTTCAATACGACTTCGTAATGTTCAGTTTTAAATTTATAAGACATGAATTCAGCTAAATCTCGTTCATCAAAACATAATTCAATTCCACTTGCTGAATTTAAATCGAATCCACATGTAAAGGTTTTTAAATAACTATATTTTCGTGATATCAAAGATGTTATCGATCCACTATCAATTCCTCCACTAAGATAGGAGCCTACTTCTACATCTGAAATAAGAGTTCTCTTAATTGAATTCTTAATCCTTTTATCTAATTCTTCTAAGCAATCATTTTTAGTCAAATTATGATTTTCTTTAAAAGAAAAATCCCAATATTTGATTGTTTTGATAGAACTTTCATTAATGTTAACTATCTTATAATTACCAGCCTCTAAAATATGCACATTCTTATAAAAATTATTACAAGAAAAAAAATTCTGAAAAGTAAAGTACTCAGCGACTCCTGGATAATTTAATTCTTTTTTAAAATTTGGATGAGCAACAATTGATTTAATTTCTGAAGCAAAAAGAAAAAGACCATCACAAAAGTAATAATAAATCGGTTTTATGCCATATCTATCCCTAGATAAATATAGTAACTCTAATTCTTTATCCCAGATAGCTAATGCAAACATTCCATTGAATTTATTAAATGATTCAATACCCCATTCTATAAACGATTTTAAAACCACTTCAGTATCAGATTTAGTGTTAAACTGATGTCCCTTCTTAATTAAAATATTTTTTAATTCTAAAAAATTATATATTTCTCCATTATAAGAGATAATAAATCTTTGATCATCACTAAACATTGGTTGTTTAGCTGAATCAGTTAAGTCAATTATTGAAAGTCTTTTATGACCAATACAAATTTTATTACTTACATAAATTCCAGAATTATCTGGACCTCTATGATTAATAGTATCATTCATACGTATTATTATTTTTTCACAGATATTTTCGGCTTTTAGAGATAATGCTCCGCTTATTCCACACATGCTTATTTTAATTTAGTCCTTCTTGATTCTACCTCAGATTTATGCTTGTTTCTCCAATTTATTAAACTAAGAAGACCTTCTTTTAACTTTATCTTTGCATTAAAATTAATTTCTTTGGATGCTTTTTTAGGGCAACCAATTCTATTCTTTACAAGAGTAGCTTGACTCCTTGGTTTATATTGAATTTCTTTTTTGCATTCAGTTAGTTCAATTAATATCTCAGCTAGTTCTTTAAGTGAGTGTTTTATTCCTGTTCCTACATTATAGAAAGAATCATTAGCATTACTCTCCATTGCACATATATTAGCCATTGCGCAATCTTCAACAGAAACAAAATCAAAAGCTTCTGATCCATCTCCAAAAATAGTGGGACTTTTCCCATTATCAATTGCGTCTAACATTTTCATAATTACTGCAATATAAGCTCCGTTATAATCTTGTCTAGGACCATAAACATTCATATATCTCAATCCCACATATTCCAAATCATATCTATGATGATAAGCTCTTAACATTGCTTCGCCGCAAATTTTTGTTGCACCGTAAAAGTTTTTATTATTAAATGGATGATCCTCATCCATAGGATCTCTAACAGAATCTCCATAAACAGATGCTGACGATGAATATACTAATCTTTTGATATTATTTTTTATACAAGATTCCATAACATTAAAAGTGCCTTTAACATTAACATCAAATGCTGTCCTAGGGAATTCGTGACATTGCAATAACCAAAGTGCCGCAAAATGAAAAACTCCATCTATATCTTTCATTGCTGCGTCAAGAATATCAGTTTGTAATATATCGCCTCCAGCATCAAATATTTCTACCCTACTGTCCTCTAGTGCAGTAGCAATATTTTCTTCTCTTCCCCTTACAAAATTATCATAAATCACTATCTTATTACATTTAGTACTAAGCAATTTATCAACTGTATGAGAGCCAATTAAACCTGCTCCCCCGATTAGTAATAAATTTTTATTAGTTAGATCCATAATTATAAATTTATAGATTTTAACACTAAATCGGCCAATTCAAAACTTGCGGTAAATGCTGGTGAAATAGCATTTAAAAGATGTGTTGAATTTGTTTTAGTTATCATCTTAAAATCATCAACTAACATTAATGATTTTTTATCATAAAGCTGTGATCTTATGCCGACCTTACTACTCAACAACAAATCTCTATCCTTTAAATTTGGTATAAGTTTCTGAGCGCTCTTTAAAAAAATTGGTTTTAAGCCCTGAAAAGCCTGTTCAGTTGCATATTTTCTAAATCCATTCGAGTTTTTAACATATAACTTGGCCATTTCTGCAAAAAATTCAACTGTAGATAATGGCTCAAAATTTTCTATGCCTTTATAATTTTCTCTTCCTAATGCTGGAACTGCTGTAGGACCTAAATATATTGTTCCTTCCAAACTCGGAGTTACATGAACTCCCAAGAAAGGTACATTCAAATCAGGTACTGGATAAAGATTTGTTTTAAAATTTAAATCACACTTTTTACTTAACTCCCAATAAATACCCTTAAAAGGGTAAATTATAAATTGTTCACCAATATTGAATTTCTTAGCAACCTTATCAGCTTGTAATCCTGATACATTAAAGAGGTGTCCGAATGAAATTCTTTTACCATTTGATAAGTTAATAATGTTACTAGTATTATCTACATTTTTAATTTTAGATTCAAATAAAAATTTAACGTTCTTATTCACTAAGTTTTTATAAAGTTTATTTAATATTTGTTTTGGGTTCACAACAGAAGTATTAGGACTCCAAATGGCTCTGCCAGTTGAAGTCCTTCCATGAGGAACTAGCTTATTAAATTGAGCTTCATCAATCAATGAAATATCAGCTCCATTCTTCCTCCCCCTTTCATATAAAACATCTAAGCGATCATCTAATTCAGGATCTTGAACTGCAATAACTTTTCCACAGCAAAGAATTTCTATTTTATTTTCTGAGCACCAATTCTTTAATCTTTTTGCTCCATTAATACAAACTTTAGCTTTTAAGGAATCTGGTTTATAATAAATTCCTGCATGTAAAACTCCACTATTTCTTCCTGAACTATGTAATCCTATTTTCTTTTCTTTTTCTATAAAAATAATAGAAGCATTAATATTATGTTTTAATATTTGATTGGCTATTGATAGACCAACCATGCCTGCCCCAACAATAATAAAATCAGCTTTTAACAAATTAAAATATAATAACTATATTTAAAAAATAAAACTAAAAAATTTAGTTGGCAATAAATAGGTAGATATCTATAAATAAATAAATAAATATTTATTTATCTTTTAATTTTAAAAGGTTCTTCTCTAAAATTCGATTTAATATTAAAAATGTCAAATACCAAGCCAATCTCCTCCTGACTTTTATTATAAAATATTTCTATTGAATAAGCTCTCCTTTTAATAAACAAGGCATATTGGATGTTATCAAAATCATTGATATGATTTGGATAATTTATATAGTAATAAGAAGATATACCAGCAAAGATAGGTCCAAAAATTTGTTGTTCAAAATCTAAGGATAATCTAGTCATATATTCAGGATAATAATCAAAGGAGAAAGGACTCTCTCCTGTTCTAATAATTTGTTCTCCTATAATTGATAAATATGAATAATCTAATATTTTTTTATCAGCATTTCCATAAAAAAATTCAGGTCCAGATCTTAAATAAAAATAACCTTGGTAAGGATATTTTTCAATATTATATAAACTTAAATTGGATTGTATAGAGGCAAGAAATTTGATTTCACTTTCAATTAATGATGGAGAATACCTACTTCTTATTTTTTGATTATTATCATTTTGAAATTTATAAAGTGAATATCTGTTTTGGAAAGTTGAAAATAAATCAAATTTTAATTTACCGTGGTAAGAATTTGAATTAGGCAGCTTAGCATAATAATCTCCCCCTCTTAAACCATAAAGTGAATATTTTTCTACATTATTTTTTGTTTCTGAAATGGTTTTACTTAACTGAAAACCAATAAGTGAATTTACAATTTCCTTTTTTGAATTAATTGTTAATGCATCTTTTCTATATGCCGCAAAAATATCTAATTCAGCATCTTTTATTCCATAAATATCAATATATTTATTTATTTCAAAATCACCTCTAAAGTTATTTGGGAATCTATCAGAATTAAAAGAAGAGAGAGCAGAATCAAGATTTACGTTCCAATCACTAATTGAGCCATCTATTGACAATCCTGCTCCAAATAAATCAAAAACATTATTATTAGTAGTAATTGTTGGAGATCCAACCTTAGAATGATTTTTTGGATAACTTTTTGTCTTATTTTTTATAGACCTCTGCAGCATATACTCTAGATATCCTTTAATTTCAAAATCTTTAAATATTTTTCTTGATTTTAAATTACGCTTTACAAATAAACCATCTTTATTATCTTTGTCATAACCTATTTCCCATTGATTATAAAATATATTTTTATTTGAGGTTTTCCTAAGTAGAGGAATACTAATAGCATTATCTAATATTAAAGTATTTTTTTTACTATCAAAATTCAATTTTTTATCGGAGAAATCTATATCTAAATTTTCACTTCTAATAATTAATTGTGGCTTATTTATAGGATCATTAGTAAAAAAAACTTTAGGAAATTTAATAAGATTTTGTTTGACTGTAAATTCATCAGCAACTAAACGCCATTGATCAATAGTCTCATTATTTGAATCAATCCCTGTCTTAATTCCTCCATTATCATTAAATTGTGAATTAATTTTAAAAGATCTTTTTGAATCGCTTTTTAGAAAAATATCTTGATTATTATCTTTTTGTAAATCATTTTCTTCTTGATTATTCTGAATAAAGTTATTCAAATATACAAAATCTACAATTGCATAAATATTATAAAATTTTCCTTCTTTTTTTATTAGATCGTATTCAATATTTGAAGCTCTTAAAAACTGATTATTTTTTATAAATTCAATATTATCTTTTATTATTAAAATTTTATTAACTCTGTCAAAAGAAATATAATCAGATTTGAGAGTCATATCTTTTGTAGTAATTATTACATTTCCCTCTGCAAAAAATATCCCATCTTTCACATATTGAATATTTGATTCAATTTGAAGATTTTTTATTAATTTATTATTATTATTTTCAGCTAAATATTCAATTTTTTCTAAAGTATAAATTAAATCAGAGAATAAATTATTTTCAAAAAGAAATTTATTATTTTTTGGGAAATTAATTTTATCATTTTCATTAAAATAATCTTTATTAGAAGAAATCAACTCTGAATTATAAGAAAAAATAAATAATAATAATAAATAAATAAATTTTAAAAACATTTTTTATTTTTTTCTTTTTTATTTCTTTTTATTATAGTCTAAAATTAAATATGATTTTTCATCCTCAAGTTAATAACCTAAAATCGATAATTATTAATTAATTTAATCAATTTTACGTTTTTTAAATTACTATAATTGGATACTGAACTAATAAATAAGTTGCAGTCATATAATTTAATTTAATTTAATTTAATAAAAATTCATTATTTTTTATTATTTCTCCAGAATAATTCTGGATTATTAATAAAATACCCATCATCTATAAATCAATTTTAAATTTAATATTTTTTGAGAGAATGTCTTATTTATAATGTTAAGATGATCTTATACATAAAAATTCAATAAGTAACCATATATTATAATAAATACAGATATGAATTAATTAATAATAATTAGTATATGAATATCATTAGAGCATCATTAGAACTATCTGCATCAATCTTCAAAAATAAGAATTTAATCATAGAAATGGCCAAGCAAGAGTTACGTGAAAAATATGCGGGCCAAGTATTTGGCAAATATTGGGTTTTTATTCATCCAATATTTCTTACTGGAATGTATTTATTTGTTTTTGGTGTGGTTTATCGACAAAGGATAGGGGGAACTTATGAAATGCCTTTAGACTTTACATCTTACATACTCTCTGGTCTGGTTGCATGGTTTTTTATAATGGATGGTTTGTCAAAAAGTTGCACAATCATTACAAGTAATCAATCTTTAATTAAGCAAATCTTATTTCCTCTTGAGGTATTACCTTTAAAATCTCTTTTAGCTTCTTTTGTTCCTCAATTAATTACACTAATAATCCTTATAAGTTATGTTCTTATAACTAATGGATCACTTTTGAATACATATCTATTAATTCCAATTTTAATATTCTTAGAATTTATTATTTTGATTGGTGTATCTTATTTTTTATCTATAATTGGAGTTTTCTTTAGAGATATGAAAGATGTAGTTCAACTTTTTATTACTGCTGGCATATATATTTTACCTGTAGTTTTTTTACCGCAATGGGTTCCAAATATATTTAAACCATTTATTTTTGTAAATCCATTTAGCCATTTGGTATGGTGTTTCCAAGATGCACTTTATTTTGGAAGATTTGAACATCCTCAATCATGGATAATCTCGTTTATTTTTGGATTTTTAAGTTATTCATTAGGTTATAAATTCTTTAAAAAACTTCAACCATTTATAGGAAATGTTATTTAAAAATGGATAATTCAATTGTTATTTCGGTAAATAAACTGAATAAAATTTTTAATATTTACAAAACTCCTTCGGACTTCCTAATTGAAAAATTAACCAATAAAGTTATACATGAAAAATTTGAAGCTTTAAAAGATATTTCTTTCGAGGTAAGAAAAGGAGAAGTTGTAGGAATTATTGGACGCAATGGTGCGGGTAAAAGTACACTTTTAAAAATAATAACTGGGGTATTAGATAAAACTTCGGGCGATGTAAATATAAAAGGTAAAATTTCTGCAATACTTGAACTAGGTTCTGGATTTAATGCTGAATATACTGGGAGACAAAATATTATTATGGGCGGAATGTGTCTTGGGATGAATAGAAAAGAAGTTGAGACTAAAATTGAATCGATTATAGAGTTTAGTGAACTAAGAGAAGTTATTGATAGGCCATTTAAGACTTTTTCCAGTGGAATGCAAGCAAGACTAACTTTTTCAACAGCTATTAGTGTAGATCCAGATATACTTATAGTTGATGAAGCTTTGGCTACAGGCGACGCTGCTTTTGTTGAAAAATGTTTAGGCAGAATGGAACAAATAGTTAATAATGGTGCGACAGTTTTATTGGTAACCCACAATGCAAACTTGATAAACAGATTTGGTAAAAGAGCTATTTGGATAGATAATGGTGAAATTATATTAGATGGAAATAGCGAAAAAGTAGGAAAAGAATATGAACTTTCACTCTATAAGCAAATCAATAAAAATAAAAAAGAATCAGGAGAAGATAAAAATATTGGAGATGGGCAAATAAAAATATTAAATACCAAAATAATTGGAACTGAAAAGTCAAAGAATATATTTTTACATGGTAAACCTCTAATATTTTGTATTGAAATTGATTCAAAAATTGAATCTGATAATGCAAATGTTGGGGTTATGTTATTTAAAAATGATGGACAATTAATATGGTCTAGTAATAACAAGCATCACCTTAATAAAGAAAATAAATTTATAAGCACAGACTTCCTTATCAAACCTGGAATAAGTTTAATAGAATTAACTATCCCAGAAATTTATCTTAATAGCGGTAATTATTATATAAATGTATATGTAGAACCAAAATTTGATACTGCATTAATAAATGACTATCATGATTGGAAAATAAGGGCTGCAAAATTTGCAATTACAAAGTCTGATAATTTAATTGTAAATAAAATATTTGATAGTCCCTCAGAATGGAAAATTAAAAATTCATCTAAAGAATTAAACCAACTAAATTACTCTAATAATTTCGAAATTGAAGTCCTTGATTATCCTTATCCATATAAATCGGCATTATCATTCAGTATTGATGCAGAAAATATAACTCAAGAATGTTATGAAGATCTTTTCGAATTATTTTCAAAACCAAATAGTCTGGAATTAAATCCTTCCTTTAGTTGTTTTTTTTATAAGACAAATTTTCAATTTAAAGATTCAATATCATATTTTCAAGGAAACTCAATAGATGAAACAATAGATGCTGATTTTATTATTGAAAATATTCGTAAAGGTTATATAGATACTCTTCATGCTTATGGTGATTTTGATAATGGTGGTTTTCAAAGGGAGTATGCTAAAAAAGTGTTAGATATTTGTCTTAGAAATAAAATCAAATTACCTATCTGGTCAAATCATGGATCAAATAAAAATTTTCAAAATATAGGACATAAGAAACTTACTAATTATCAAGATGGTGATAATCCTAATTCAAAAAGCTATCATTTAGACTATACAAAAAAAATTGGATGTGAATGGTTTTGGGTCGATGATGGCATACAATTAAATCCGGATAAGAAAGAAGAAATTATATATAAAGAAGTAGCAAGAGATGGATCAGAATTAAAACTATTTAAAAGATATAGAGGACTTATTGGGAGAGAAGCACCGAATTGTTCTAATTTTGATATTCAATTGCCAATTAATTTAATCGATAAAATGATAGAAAATAATTCATGTTCTGTAATCTATCAACATTTTGGTGTAGGAGAAAAATTATCTAATGGAAATTTTACAAAATCAACTAAACCTTATTTTTCTAAAAATTCATTAAAAATATTTGAATATCTTTCTAAATGTAAGAAGAATAAATCAATTTTCATTGATAGAGCATCTGAACTGTTGAAATACATTTATATACGCGATAATATAGAATTTAAGATTAAAGATGAAAACATAATTTTAAGTTCGAAAATTAAAATTAATTCAAAAGATTTAAAGGGAATATCATTTAGATTAAAAATCAATAATTTCAAAGGTAAAGTAATTCTCGAATCATCTAATGATTATAAATTGATATCTTACAATTTTTATTCAGAAAGTTTAAATTCAACTATATTAAAATTATTATGATTAAAAATACTTTTAGAGAGTGGGATTTATTAATTGATTTAGCAACTGAAAAAAACGATTTAAATTATGCAAAGGTAATTACTCAAAGACCACTCTCTTACTATATAAAAAGGATAAAAAATTTAGGTTTCACTAATAAAAAATGTGTACTAGATGTTGGATGTGGATATGGGCAATGGAGTGTAGCAATGTCAGCTTTTAATGAAAAAATAATATCTTTAGAAAAAAGCGAAACAAGAATAGAAATCGCTAAAGAATATATTCATTCAATGAATATTTCAAATATAAACTTAATTTATGGAGATGCTGAAAAAATGCCTTTTGATGATAATTCATTTGATGCTATTTTTTGTTATGGAGTATTTATGTTTTTAAAACATGATAAAGCTTTAAATGAGTTTAAAAGAGTTTTAAAAAACAAAGGTAAAATATATATATGTACAAATGGAGGTGGATGGTGGTTAAGTTTATTTATAAAAAATTTATTCAAAAATAGAAAATTAGCACTTATTGGATTAAAGTCATTTTTAAATTTTAAAGGAAATAATCTACCTTCTTCAATAAGCAAAAAAAAAGCAAAAAGAATACTTAAAAATAATAAAAACTGGCAAAATATAGATATTGATTTTGAAGGAGAGCTCAATAATATTGATAATTTAAAAAGTAATTATAAAAAACAATTTTTATTTTTTGATAATGTAATTGAATTTACCTGTAATTACATAATTAAATAAAATAATGAAGTTTGAATATTTATTTATAAAAAAAATTATTTTAAATAGTTTAAATAAAAATCATTATTCATATATTGATGATTTTTTTAACCTTTCTAAATACTATGAAAAAGATAAATATTTCTCTTCATTTTTAAATTCTAAAATATTCTTTTGTGAAACGATCTCAAAAGAAATAGATAGGATAAAACTACTTAAATATATCTTTCGCTTAATAACTAATGGATTAGATTCCAAAGAAGAGCAAATAATAAATTGTTTAATTTTCGCACAAAAGCACTTTTATCATCATTTTGGATATCATGCTTGCTTCCCTGAAAAAAATATAATTCAAGATCCATTAGCTAATTTAATTTTTAAAGCATGCAGATGTGGAAATTCAGCAAGATTTATTGTAGATTTACTTTTAGTAAATGGGTTTAAAGCTCGACTTCTTAGCACTAAAAGTCACACATTTGCAGAAGTTTTTTTAAATAAATACTGGAGATTAATTGATACAAATATTTTTCCACCAGGTATTTTTCCAAAAGGTTCTGATAATTCACTTCTTAAGATAAGTGAACTTTGCAAAAAACCAGAAATATTAGATTCCTATCCCTCATTTATAAATTATCATAGTTTACATAGAGACTTATACAAAAAATATTTTCCAATCAATTTCAAAAAAAATTGTCCATGGTTTTATAAACCACTCCATCCTTCAAGTGCTTATTTTGGTGAGTTCACAGTAAAAAAAAATAAATTAGCAAATTACTTTGAAAATAATAAAATAAGAAGATATGAAAAATCAACTAAATTAAAATATTGGAATCGAGATAAGGATTTTGGCTGGAATAATTTGTATGAGAAAAAATCATTAGAAGCAAATTCTATAAATTTTTCACAGAGACCTCAAGAAATAAAATTTATAAAAAGGAATGATAATTTTATAACTTGGAGAAAACATAATAATCCTGATAATAAAAATATAGATTATTTCCTAAATATAGGATTAAGTTCAAGAGATTGGGACTATAAAAAAATAAAAGACGGTTTTAACTTTGAAATAAATTCTGAATTTAAGATCAATACAAAAGAAAATTTTATAAGACTTAATGATGAATTATTTGATAAAAAGTTATTTATAACTATTACATCAAAATACTCTTCAGATAAGAATAAATTCTCTATACCCTCTAAAGAATTTATAATATCACCTATGTAGGTTATATTTATAATTTGAACAAAAATTATGTATAATTGCCTGTAAGTTTATTTATAAATGTTTAATATGTCAACAAATATAAATACAATTTTCACTTTAGAAGATTGTAAGAAATGGCTAAAAGACTTCGAAAAGAAAAAAGGAAGACCATTAAAAATTCTTCATGTTGGGAATATTGCAAATAATGCTTATTTAAACGCAAAGTTACAACGTAAATTTGGGATAATAGCAGACGTTATTTGCCATGACTATAAACATATAATGGGTTGTCCAGAATGGGAAGATTCTGAATTTATTGGATCATGGGGAGATGATTTTGATCCTGATTTTAAAAAAGCTTGTAATCCAAAATTTAAAAGACCTAAATGGTTTTTTACAGGGACGAGAAAAGAAGCTATCGATAAAATATATAATCAAGAATATCAATCAAAGAATTACAATTTAAAATTAAATTATAAATTTATTAAAAGAATAAAATTAATTATTTATTTTTCAGTAAAATTTTTATTTTACATAAAAATAATTATTTATTTTCCAGTAAAATTATTAATTATTTGTTTCAAAAAAACTTTTATAATAATTAATAATATTAAAGTAAATTTTATTAAGATTTTAAATAAATATAAAGTATTAAAATCTCTTATCAATTCAATAAAAAATATACTAAAAAGAAGAAGATCTTTAATTAAAATAAGCACAAAATTTTCGAAATTATATCAATTCAAAAATACAATTTTAAACATCAGTGCTTATTTTATATTTCGTTTAAGATATATAAGATTTGTATATTTTTATTTAAAAAATTATAAAGTTTTAAAAATTAATAAACGATTTAAAAATAGTTTTTTAAGTTTTTTACCTTACTTTCAGGCAGCTGATCAGTATGAAAAAATTATTCACAATTATGATCTGATTCAAGCATATGGTTTAGACCCAATATTTTTCAATTTAATCAATAAAAAGGTACCTGTAATTGCATTCGAGCATGGAACGATAAGAAAAATACCATTTAAAGAAGATCTTCAAGGTTTTTTGACAAAATTTGCATATCAAAATTCCGACCATACTCTTATTACAAATGCTGATAATATAATTGCAGCAAAAAAACTAGATATAAAATCATTCTCTTTTATACCACATCCCATTAATGAAGATTTTAAAAAAAAAGGAGATAATTTAAATCTAAAAGAGAAATTTAACTGTAATGAAATAATATTTCATCCTGCCAGACATGATTGGGGTGTTAATTCTCCTGATAAATCTATGCATAAAGGCAATGATATTTTAATAAAAGGATTTTCAAAATACTTAAAAAAAGTAAACCCTAATGCCTTATGTATATGTACAGATTGGGGCATCTCAACTAAAGAGAGTAAAAAACTTATCAAAGAACTAAATATTGAAGATAGATTTCATTGGATAAGACCTCAACCTAATCTTGAGTTTATGAAATATATATCATCTGCTGATATTGTTGCAGATCAATTTTCTTTAGGTGCATTTGGCAGCTTAACTCCAAAAGCACTAATGCTTGGTGTACCAGTACTTATATATTTAGATGAATCTCTTCATAAATGGGCATTTGAGGAAACACCGCCAATTTTAAATGCACAAAGTACAAATCAAGTTTTTAGCCAACTTTCTAAATGTTTTAATGATAAAAATTTTAGGAATACAATTTCAACAAAGTCAAAAGAATGGTACAAAAAATATCACTCTAATAATAAAATTTTGCGTATCAGTTGTTATCAATATTCAAAAATTTTAGAGTACTAAATGATAAAAATCATTTTTTTATTGACTAAAACCAAAATATGTTATTTTGAATTATAAATAGACAGTTTTAATAAGCTTTTATGGTCCTAAAACCTTATTTGAAAACTTTAACTTCTTGGGGCCTTCTTAGACTCATTGAAAGAGAAACTCTAATAGATAAATCAATCCAATCAATTCCTCTCCCAAACAAGAAAATTCAAAAGTCATTGAATGAACAGTGGTGCAAAAGTTTAAAAATTGATTCAAATGAAAAATTAAAAATATGGGTTGCTAGGAAAATATAAAATTTGAAAAATTATGTTTGAATAAATATTCATTAGTTTGTTTTTCTTATTAATTCTTTAATGTTGATAAACCAATCGATATTTTATCTATTTTTCTTAATTGATCTAGAACATTAATTATAAATCCATGCTTAACCATAGTATCTGCTCTCAAAATAATTAATGAGTTATTTGCTTCGCTTAAATTAGCTTTTACTATTCTTGAGAGATTATTTATTGTAATTAATTGTTCTTCAAAATAAATATCTTCATTAGAATTAATAGATAATATTAAGGGATTATTTTTTTCAGTAATGGCTGTTGATGATTCAGGAAGATTAACTTTAATAGAATCGATCCTAGTAAGAAAAAGACTAGAAATTATAAAAAAAGATAATATTGCAAAAATTATATCTATCATGGGAAGAATATTAATTTGATTTTCTGATTTATTATTTTCTCTGAAATACATAATACTTTAGAAATTTTTTGAAGAATATATAGTTTCAAATTTGCCACAAAACTCATTCATTATTCTTAATTGTTTATTTCTAATAGCTTTAAAGTAATTAGAAAATATAAGAGTAAAAATAGCAATAATTAGTCC
>CAYNKY010000011.1:27225-30343 GCA_964397895.1 uncultured Prochlorococcus sp. | reverse complement strand
TGAATCAACTTTTATATGAGGTTGTCCTACAGTAACATTGACACTTCCACTTATAGATCCACAAAAACCAGGTGCCAACTCTAAATCATTGCCACACATAGATATTTTAGTCATAACTTCTTTTGCTTCTCCAATGAGTGTAGCTCCTTTAACAGGTTTTGTTAGTTTCCCATTCTTAATTAAATAACCCTCTTCGACTGCAAAATTAAATTGTCCAGTTGCACCAACACTACCTCCTCCCATTGATTTACAATAAAGTCCATCGTTTATGCTGTTTATAAGTTCATTTTTTGAATATTCACCTTTAGCTATAAAAGTATTTCTCATTCGTGATGCTGCTGCAAAGGAATAATTTTGTCTCCTTCCACTTCCTGTTCTCTTATGGCCTGTTCTCAATTCACCCGCCCTATCAGATATAAACTTTTTTAAAATTCCATTTTCAATTAGGATTGATTTTTCTGGTTCCATTCCCTCATCATCAACTGATAACGAACCGAATGATCCATGAGATAAACCTTCATCAATAGCAGTTACAGATTCATGTGCAATTTTTTCATTAAGTTTATCTGCAAATGGGCTAGTACCTCTCTCAATTTGAGTGGTTTCTAATAAATGTCCACAGGCTTCATGAAAAATTACTCCACCGAATTTATTAGCCAATACAACTGGTTTTTGACAAGCTTCAACATAATCTGCATACAACATATTCATGGAACTTTCATAAACTTCGTTAGCGGCAATTTCATGATCCCACTCTCTAAATTCATTAGGGCTATCAGAAGAACCAAATCTTCTGCCACCAGAAGACTTATATTGTCTATCAATTGCAATTAAATTTAAACCGACGGTTTGATGCAAACGAATATCCTTTGCGAATGTACCATCACTTGAAGCAATAATTACTTCTTGCCAGTTTCTAGCATAACTTCCCTTTCTTACGTCTACTTTTTTACTTTTGTTCATTGCATTTGAACTTAATAATAATTTTTCACCAATTTCATTGATAGAAGGTATTGTATTTAACCAATTATCTTTTTCTTTACTGTAGTTTCTAAGGTCTTCTAATCCATTAAAGAATCTTTTATTTGTTGTTTTAGATAAATCAAGCATTTCTATAACTTGATTTATTGATTTAATTAATCCATCTTTTGATAAATCGTTTGTGCTTACAAAACCATCTCTCTTATCCTTAAAAATTCTTATGCCAGCTCCCTTTCCAAATGATGGACTCACACTTGTTATAAAGTCCTCTTCTACAAGGACATTTACATTATCTGAATTTTCTAAAAATATTTCAATAAAATCAGCACCATATGATAATCCATAATTAATGAGATCTTCTAGTAATGATTTATTTGTATGGTCAAAATTAATTTCTTTTTTTAAATATGTAGTAGACACTTTATTTTTAGGTTAATTTCCTCAAAGATCAGAAATTACCTTATAGCAGGTTGAAATTCATCACTATTAAGAGGTTTTAATAAGTATAGTCTTAATAATTGATAACCGTTTGAGAGAAAATAAGGAATTTTTTTTAATAATTTATTTAAGTTACTACCTTTCTCATTATCTATTCTGGAAAGATTTTTATTATTATCGACAATTGCTTCTAGTCTCGTATAAAAAGACTTATGGTTAACATCTAAAACAACCGGAAATACTCTAGCAGCAGTTTCATTAGTTTTATCAATAACATAAACATCATATTCTCGTGCATTTAAACCAAGGGCCTCATAAAATTCTTTCCTACCTACATCTCTTACATACATTGTGGCAAATACAGCAAGTAAGAAGAATCTGCACCATAATTTTGCTTGGAAACCTCTAACTGTAGATGGTTGTGCTTTCATCAAAGCATCGAAAAAATCTCCATGTCTATTTTCGTCTTGGCACCAATTTTCAAAGAAGTTAAATATTGGGAAAATCTTATTATTAGGATTTTTCTCGAAATGTCTAAAAATTGCGATATACCTCCAGTAACCAATCTTCTCAGAGAGGTAGGTTGCATAAAAAATAAACTTCGGTTTAAAAAATGTATAGTCTTTACTGGCTGTTAAGAAACCAAGATCTAATTGAAGACCAAAATCACTCATAGATTTATTTAAAAAACCAGCATGTCTAGCTTCATCTCTTGCCATGTGAGCAAAACATTCAGCAAGAAGAGGATTTCTATCTTTAATTCTTCTGCTTAATTCTTTATAAAGTAAAAAACCTGAAAATTCAGATGTACAACTTTGCTCTAGAAATTCAATAAAAACAGCTCTTGTTTCAGGATCTAATTTATCTGCAGCGCCTTCAAACTCTTTATTCCTAACAAAATGATGACGATTGTAATCCTTTCTAAATTCCTCACAGATTGCTTCAAGTTCCTCTTCATTAATGGTTAGATCCATTTTTGCCATCTCATCAAAATCAGTTGTATAAAATCTTGGTGTAAGAATAGTTTCTTTAGCCGGATCTTTACCTTTGTTGATAGATGTTTTATTTTGCGTATCTGGAGTTTGAACCATTTTTATATAATCATTACTTCTATTATTTACTATTGTTTGGATTTTTGAGGAAAAAGTTAACTAGGTGTCATTTTTATGATTTAATTTGCACCAATTAATTTCTGACCATTTAATCTTTGTAAAATGCGGGAAATTATAAGTTTAAGAGTAATTTTCTTTTCATCAATTAAAAAAGATTCGAGAATACTTGGTTTTTCATACTTTTTACAAAGAGAAAAGCTCTTTAAAGATGTAATATCTTCTTTTTCGAATGATAACCAAAAATTACAGGTCTCACTTACTTCGCAATAAATTACCCAACATATATCCTCAGCAATAGGTCTAGAAGTTTTTTTTAAGTTTATTTGATTCACTTTCTTACCTTTTTCTTCAAATTGAATAATAATTTCGGGAATTAAATGATCGTTTACAAATTCCTGAAAAGGTTTTTTTTCTATAGGTAGTTCCTTGATTGGTTTGTTTTTTACTTTTACTTCATTAACTTTATTTAATTCTTTCTTTTTATCAATTTCTTCTTTTGCATTAGCTATCTTATTTTTTGAATTATTATTATCTATTAGATTATTTTGAATATTTTTAACTTGTTCTTGAGCAGTATTTAAGCTTGT
>CAYNKY010000011.1:0-27125 GCA_964397895.1 uncultured Prochlorococcus sp. | reverse complement strand
ACTCTTTTCATTTTCTGTAGAAGAAATATTTTTAACTTGTTCTTGAGCAGTATTTAAGCTTGTACTCTTTTCATTTTCTGTAGAAGAAATATTTTTAACTTGTTCTTGAGCAGTATTTTTGATTGGTTTTGATTTATTATCAGATATAAATTCATTTTTTATATCAGCGTTAATATTATCTAACTCACTTTTTTCTTCCATAATAAGTTTATTTTCTTTTTAATTATAAAAGATATAAGTTGTTTTTATATGAATTTTTACCATTCATTTTCAATCTCATACCAATCATCAATACTTTTATTATTTGAATAATTATATTCTGAGTCTTTTTTACTTGATTTAAAATTATTATTCTGATCCACAAATCTATAATTTACTGAAATAGTTGGTTGAGTCTCCCTTATATCTCTCTCAGGCGGTCTTTGTTCATTTAAATTCTTTTCCTCATTAATATTTTTATTCTTCATATCATCATCTATATTTGCATCTTGATTGTTAATATTTATTTTTTCGAACTTAATATCTTTTTGAATAGACTTTTTATCGATAGAACTCGAAAATATTAATATGGAACTGTAAAGATAACCAGAAATAAATGAATAGTTTAATAAAGTACCTAAGGAAATCTTTTCAGTTTTAATAGTAAAAACTCTAAAGTAAGCTTTATTTCTATTCTTAATATTAATTATTACTAAGAATGAAATTATTAATAAGATAATAAGATAACCTTTTTTAAGATTCATTTTTATTTAAATAATTCAAAAATAAATTATTTAATAATATTTATAAATTATGAAGTAATCTCTAAATCTATTTGATATTTAAGAATATCAACTTTTGCAATTTTTACTTTTATTAAGTCTCCAACTCTATAAGTATTTTTCGATTTTCTACCAATTAAAAGATTTTGTCTTGATCTATATTCGTACCAATCATCATTTAAAGTACTTACATGAACAAGCCCCTCAACTAATAATTCTGGTAATTCAACAAATAAACCATAACTTTGCACTGTCATAATTAATCCTTCAAATTCTTTGCCTATTAAATTCTCTGCTTCTCTCATTTGTTTAATATTAATTAAATTTGATAAGTAAGAATTTAATTTCCTTTTATGTGAATTAAACTTTTCAATTGTAATTGATTCAAATAACAAGTTTGATATTTTTAGATTACTGGCATTAAATATTTCCGAATTTATATTTTCCCATGAATTTTTTTCGTTGATATTAACTTTTTTATTATTCTTTTTAATTTTTTTACCAAATTTAAACATTATATAAATATTGTATTGATTAACTAAGTTTATATAATCTTTAGATGGTAATGTCCATGGAGATTGATAGAATAAAGAATTATTACTTTGAATTTCATTATTATAAAGTATAGCGTTATTATTTTTTAAATTATTAACTAAATATTTACTTATAATATGTTTTTGATTATCATTTCTACAAAGATTTAATAGCTTATTTAAAGTTAGATTACCTTCTTGATCTAATTCAATACTTGAGTCTATAACTTGAGAATGCCTTATTAAATCATTAACGTTTAAATCGTTTAGATTATTAGATAAGAATGATATATTTTTTATATTTAGACTTTTTGAATGTTGAAACCAAATAGTATCTGCTTCAAATAAAATTGGTGATATAAATGTTTGAATATCTTGATAATTTAATGGGGCAAGATAATCATTATTGTATTCACAAGGATTGTGAAAATATAGTTCATTTAGTGTTTCAATATTATTAACCTCATTTGAAATTTCTACTTTGCCTTTTTTTAATTGATTTCTTCTAAAACTTTTTGAAATCGTAATAATTAATTCAATTTCATCTAGAAATTTTTCCAAAGGCTTTAAAACTCTTGAAGTTAGTCTCCCATTCCTTTTCCTATTGTTAAGAGCCTTCAAATGTTTATTTTCAATAATTGCTGAACAATTAACTTCTGTAAGATGAAAAGACCAGTCCTCAATTTCAAATTTTTTAGAAAGAGATAAACAAAGACTAATAGCTTTATTACTTTTTCCTACTTTAAATTTAGATATTTTTAATAATTTCTCATCGAGAAAAGATTTCCATTTATTATTGAAAGGAAATGATTCATAGTTGTTCTTAAAGTAATCTTTTAAGTCTTTGTTATTGAAATTAATTCTTTCTGCAAGTGAACTGACATGTATCCATAATTTATAGTTTGAATTATCATCAATCTCAACTTGGAACATTGGAAGCAATGGACTATTTTCATGCTCCCAACTTTTGAACATAAAAGAATTCTTTGGTGTATTATCAATTCTTTCTGTAATTTCAGGTTCTATTATTTCTAAATTTGATTCCTTTTTTGACAAATTAATATTATTTTTTGATAGTACAAACTCATTGTCATCCTCTTCATTATTATTTAAATTTAATTCTTTTATTACGTGTCCAATTCCCTCAAATTGAGCAATTGGAAAAGAATCAATCTCTATTTTTACAATATTTTTTTTATCAGAATTATATAAATATTTTTTATCTTCACTTGGCAATTTTACTTTAGCTAAGATTCTATCATCTATAGGAATGCCGTAAACTTGATCCCCTTCAACTTCAACTTTTGAAAGCAATATTCTATTCTCTCTTTCAAGAATGCAATCTACAATTCCTTCTGGGGATCTTCTTTTAATTCCCTCTTTTATAATCCTTACTAGTACTTTATCTCCATTCCAAGCATAGTTGAGTAGATTCTCTTTAATATAAATATCTTCATTTAAATTGTCTCTTACAGCAAAGCAATATCCTTTACTACTACATCTGATCTTTGCTGTAATATGATTATTCGAATTAATATTTTGGAACTCGTCATTTTCATTCTTTCTAATAATATCAAGTTTCTCTAAAGCATTTAAAGCTATACTCAATTTTTCTTTGTCACTTTTTTTTGTTATTTTTAATAGACGACAAAGTTTTTTATAATTGATAGACTCATCTTTTTTTAAATTATCTATGATTAGAGAAGTTGTTAACATAAATTATGATATTTTTTGAATTTATATCTTATTAGTAAATTTTACATCAGAACTATATGTAAGACCGAAAATTTCTTCAAATGTTTTTTTTTAATGAGTCGAATATTAACTTTGATCCAAGTATTAGAAATGTTAAGGAAGCAATCGATTTTAAATAAATTTCTGGAATAAAAGTTGAAATTGATCCACCAGCCAAAACTCCAACAAGACTAGCAAGTATTAGAGCAGCGGCAGAACCAAGAAAAACAGCTAATGGTTTTTGAGATGAACCACTAAGAGTTAAAGTTGCTAACTGAGTTTTATCACCTAATTCCGCTATAAATATTGTTATGAATGATGAAATTAATAAATTTATAATCATCTTATTGATAGATATTTAAAATAGTATAACCAATCCAGATACTTACTAACATCATAAGAATACCAGTGAATAATAAAAATTTTTGTTTTGAAATTTTTGTAGAAATCCATTTGCCAATAAGTACTCCTACAATGCTTGAACACAATAAAGCTACAGAACTTCCGATAAAAACAATAACAGGCTTGCCAGATTCAGCCGATAACATAAGTGTAGCTAATTGAGTTTTATCTCCTAGCTCTGCAATAAATATAGTTGTAAAACTTGTTATGAATATTGAGAAGAAACCTTTCTCTACGACATTATTATTTTTATTTTCATTCATATTTTCTTATTAGATATTTCTTTGTTGAAATTTTTCATTACTTGACTTTTTCTTCCATATATTGAATTAATATGATCTTTACAACAATTTATAAGGAATTCATCTCCATTCTTCCTATATTCTGAAAATTTTATTGAAAATAAATTTACTCTACAAAAGTGAGGTCTATTTTCATATATCGTGCAACTCATTTTGCTTTTATCCAAATATTTGCACCATCCATCTGTTGTTGTCATATCCTCAATTAGTTTTAAATCTTTCTTACTTAAAATATTTTTTAAGCTACCTCTCTGTTTTAAGTCTATTTTGCAACATGCCCCGCATTTCTCTACACATGTCCATGATTTCATAATTTAATTCAATCTTGTAACGTATCGGTACACTAGATTAGTTTTTTTGCAAAAATAGTATCACATTCTTATTTTACATCCATGGCAACACTTATACCATTAGCAGTTGTAGCTATTGCAGGTCCAGCAATTATTGCTCTTATATTTTATCGTAGATAATTTTTATTTTTCCTAAATGTCTTATTTAAAAGGTGTTTATTGGGACTTAGATGGAACAATTGCTAATACTGAACTTGAAGCTCATTTACCTGCATTTAATAAATCATTTGCAGAACTTGGCTTAAATTGGTATTGGGATTCTAAAACCTATATTGATTTATTAAAGATTAATGGTGGACTAAATAGAATTATCTATTATGCAAAAGAAGAAAATAAAAATATTTCTAAGGATTTTGCGACAATCATACACAAAACAAAGCAATTTTTTTATCTAAAATTAATTGATGAAGGTGCTGTATCACTCAAAGAAGGAGTTCTTAGATTAACTTCTGAATTAACAAAAAAAAAAGTAAGGCAATTTATTGTTACTTCAAGTTCGAGAATTCAAGTTGATTTATTAATTAAAAATCTTTTTAAAGACTATAATCCTTTTGAGTTTTGTATTACAAGCGAAGATGTAGATTATCTTAAGCCAAATCCATTTCCTTATCTTAAAGCTATTAACTTAAGTAAGATAAATGAAAACAACAGTATAGTTTTTGAAGATTCTAACCCTGGATTAATTTCTTCATCCAAAGCAAAATTGCCTACTATTTGTGTCTCGTCAAATATTCCTATTTCTTATGAAAAAGGTTTGGATCTGAAATGTATTATTAGCTCGCTTGGTGAAATTAATAATCCATCAAATATTATTTTGGGTCCAGAACTAAAAAAAGATATTATTGATTATTACTATTTAGATAATTTTCTGCAAGGTTTTAATTAATGCAAAAAACAAGATTTTTACTGATATCAAAAAAAATTGATAATTTGTTTTTTGGATTTCTTAAGTCCTCCTGGAGGCAAAAATCAATAAATATTACCTCTGTTTTACTAGGCTATTTTCTATTCGCTAACTTCATAACAAAATTTATTTCAGAGGGTAAAAATGAATTAATTATGGTTCCAATAATAATTGTAATTATTGAAATTATTATTCGAATTAAGCCTTCTAAGAATTCAAATCTTTATTATTATTGGACAGTTATTGATAAGTTACGTGTTGGTGCTACTTATGGCTTGATATTAGAAGCTTTCAAGTTGGGTTCTTAACTAATCCTCTATTTCTTGTTCCTCATCAATTGGATAAACGAAACCTTGTGCTTTACCTGTCAATACAGATTTACCTAAGGATAGAGCTTTTTTAGCCGCATCAGATGCTTTTGCCTTCCATACAGCATGTCTTTGATTTCTTTTGCTTTTTGATTTTTTCTTTTTAGGTACAGCCATATTTGTAATTATTTAATATTAAATTATAACCTTTAGATGGGATTCTAGAAAATATGTCCTTAATTCATTTTATTACTATCAATTTGTTTGAAGACCATTTAAGCTTAAAAAAAGAGATCTAAATCAGAGAATAGTGTTATTTAAATCAAATTTCTCTTATTCAAAATCAAATTCAAGTTATTCTGATATTTTAAAGAATATTGATCAGGGAAACATTCAAACTATATATTTTTATCCTCGTAGAAGAGAGATTGATGTGATATTTAAAAATGGGAAAAGAGAAAAAGTTCCAATCCTTTATAATGACCAATTAATATTAGAAAAAGCTACTAGTAACAAAGTTGAATTAACTATTATTAATAGTAGGAAAGAGGTTTCTGCAGCAAATTCCATTGCTTCAATTGGATTGGTATTTATATTAATTATTGGTATTTCTTTAATTTTAAAAAGTACATCAAAATTTGCCTCAAGAGCTTTTGGATTTGGTAAAAGTAGGGTGAGATTTTCAACTATTGATAATGTTGATACAAGATTTGATGATGTTGCAGGTGTTCCTGAGGCTGCAGAAGAATTAAAAGAGATGATAAATTTTCTTAAGAATCCAACAAAACTTAATCAATTAGGAGCAAAGATTCCTAAAGGAGTATTACTAATAGGCCCTCCAGGAACAGGAAAAACTCTTTTAGCAAAAGCCATAGCAGGTGAATCAGGAGTACCCTTCCTTTCCATTTCAGCTTCGGAATTCGTAGAGCTTTTTGTTGGTGTTGGAGCAAGTAGAGTAAGAGACTTATTTGAACAAGCGAAAGGAAAAGCTCCTTGTATAATTTTCATCGATGAAATAGATTCTATTGGAAGACAAAGAGGAGCAGGCATTGGAGGTGGTAATGACGAGAGGGAACAAACATTAAATCAACTCTTAACACAATTAGATGGATTTACCGAAAATTCAGGAATAATTGTATTAGCGGCTACGAATAGACCAGATATTTTAGATTCAGCATTATTACGGCCAGGTCGTTTTGACAGAAAAATTGAAGTACTCTTACCTGATAAAAATGGTAGAAAAAAAATATTGTCTGTTCATTCATTAAGTAAACCTCTTTCAAAAAATGTAGATCTAAATTTTTGGGCTTCAAGAACAGTTGGATTCTCAGGAGCTGAGCTCGAGAATCTTATGAATGAAAGCGCAATACACTGTGCCCGAGATTTTTCTAATGAAATAGATAATAAGAATATTGAGGAAGCATTAGAAAAAATTACATTAGGTTTAAGAACATCTACTATTGCTAGTGATAAAACAAAAAAGTTAAGAGCATATAATGAAGTCGGAAGAGCTATAGTTTCAGCAATTAACAATGGAATTGATTCAATAGATAAAATAACCATCCTTCCAAGATCTGGATATATAGGAGGATTTACAAAAATTGCTCCAAACGAAGATGTTATTACAAGTGGTTTAATTTCCAAAAAATTATTGTTATCAAAAATAGAAATTGCTTTGGCAGGTCGTGCTGCTGAGATACTTGTTTTTGGTAAAAATGAAATTACACAATATGCACAAAATGATTTATATTATGCTTCTTCTATTGCAAAAGAAATGGTAACTAAGTATGGTTTCTCTTTAATAGGTCCTGTTAGTATTAACCAAAATAATGATGAAGTATTTCTTGGTAATAGCTTGTTGAGAAATAAATCATCAATAGCAGATAAAACATCTAAGATTATAGATAATGAAATAATTAATATTTCAAAAAATGCACTTAAAACAGCTATTTTAAAGATAGATAAGAATAGACTTTTATTAGATAAAATTGTAGATATTCTAATAGATGAAGAAACTATTAATAATAGTAGATTTAAAGAAATCGCTATACAATTAATATATGATTAAATTAATCATTTAACTGATAGTATTATTAACAACAAAATTTTTCGAATATTCTTTTTTATATTTCTTGTACCATTTTTTCCATTAGTACAAGAACAATGGTTAAATATTTTTTTGTTAAATAAAGTAGGATATTCAATTTATTCAATACTTTATTATCTAAGTGGATTTTTATTCCCAATATTAATTTTATCGTATTCTTTAAATAATTTTACTAATTATAATTTTGACAATCATCTATTTAATAATAAATACTTAAAATATATTTCGTATCTAGTATTTAGTATATTAATATCCTTATCTACATTATTAACTAAATATACAATAAATATATATTATTTTTTAAATAATAATATAAAATCAGTTGGCAGAATTAATATTAAAATAGAGTTATCTATAATATTAATAATTTCTATTTTACTTCTGTTAAATAATTCAAAAATACTTTTAAAGAAGTTTTTTCTAATACAATTTTTTATATTTAATATCATAATTTGGACAATATGTGCATCTAAATTTATTTTTAATTACCCTATAAAAATAGATGTAGGTAACATTAATATTTTATTTGGAACAAATAATTTATTTTGTTATAACGTAATATATCTATTTCTAATTGAAATATTTTATTATTCATGGTCTTACGTATCATATAAGAACAATTTAAGTGATTGGAAAATACCAATTCCATCAAAATCAGATTTCTCACCAATTGTAAAAATAATGATCTTTTACCTTGGAGTATTTATATATTATTCAAATCTAAACATTATTATTTAAATTGTCTTTATTAAAGGGCTGAAAAATATTCTTTACTACCTTTTGGATCCTCTAACATAGTTTTTTCTCCAGGAGTCCAATTAGCAGGGCAAACTTCATCAGGATTTTTTGCAACATATTGGTAACCTTGCAATATTCGCAGTGTTTCATCTACATTTCGTCCCACTGGTGCTTTATTAACAGTAGTATGCATAACTACACCTTCTGGATTTATAAGAAAAAGTCCTCTATCAGCTTCACCATCGTCATTTAAGACATTGTATGCTTGTGAAATTTCTCTTTTCAAATCAGAAATCAGAGGATAATTTATATCTCCAATACCGCCTTCATTTCTTGGCGTTTGTATCCAAGCTAAATGACAGTGCTTGCTATCCACAGAGACACCAAGAACTTCAGTATTTAGCGATGAAAAATCTGAGTATCTATCACTGAAGGCAGTTATTTCAGTTGGACAAACGAATGTAAAATCTAGAGGGTAGAAAAAAAGAACCACCCATTTGCCTCTTAAGTTTGATAATGTTATTTCTTTAAATTCTTGGTCGTATACTGCTGTTGCGGTAAAATCTGGAGCTTCTTGACCTACTCTTAAACTTCCGTTTGATGTCATGTGTTTTTATGTCCTTTAATAAAATTTTTTTGGAATTTATTTCCAAAGATATTATAATTTTAAAATAATTGAAAAAGCAAGTTATTTATTTATCGATATGAAATGGCATCATTCATTTATAAAAAAATTTACAATTATGAATCATTCAAAATTATTAAGGAATCTTAAAAAAGAGATTATTAAATATCCTATCAAAAGGGAAAAAGACTAATCTTTATAAAATTATTTTATTTTAGTTATAAATTGATTATAAAAACTTTTAGTAAATAATTTTTTTTATTGACCGACAGAAATTCTCACGTCTTTCTTCTCTCGTAAGATCTGGTAAGAACCATACTTCCTCTTTCCCACGAAAAGAATCATCTATCCATTCCTTTAGCTCATTTTCAATAGATTTTGATGAAAGAAAAGAAATTTTCTTTACCCGTTTTGAGTAAAATTTCTGAATTTCCCTCAGATTATTTGAAGTTGTAAACCTCATTATGTAAAATTACTCTTTATTGAATCTAGCACTAAGGTAGGAAATATTTGATTTAATAGATCCTGTTAGGTATTTTGAACAACGTGGAATAGACCGAATGAATAACCTCCAATTAGTATCCAACCTAAAATGCTTGATATAATAGTAGATCTTCTATTATGTCTTCTTAAAGCCTTTTCAATCATTTCATTCGCATCATTTTTGGTAATAAAATCATTATTTAGATCTTTTTTCATATAAAAAATTAATATTTCTTAACATTTTAAAGGATTTAAGGGCTAAATGAGAATATTTGAACTTTATATATTTAACTTATTTATCTAGAACAACTATTTTTAAATATTTATTTCTAGTTTTATATTATTTCATTCAATAATTAAAGCATCTTTAAAAATTGCTAACTATTATTAAATTATCAAAAACTTAATAATCTGTTAGCAGATATGGAAATAAACAATAATTTAGAATTACTAAATATTTGCTTTGCGAAAATGCGACTTAATAAAAGAGAAAAAATTGAATTTATAAAAATAGCAAAACTTTCAAAATCGTTAGATGATTTAAAAGAAAACTGTGAGTGGGATTATCAAACCATGAATATTAAATAAATATAAAAGAATGAATAATATTTAAGTATATGAATAAAATAATTATGATAGCTAATTAAATTATTGACAAATAAGAATCATTCAGAACAAAATAAATATATTAATCAAAAGAATTCTGATTTAGATTGTTTTGCAAGTAAAGCGAGTAATGAAATTATGCTTAGTAGGCTAAGTGAATGTGAAGATCCTGAATTTCCATTTGGAAAAAGTTTATTAAATAATTCCTAAAGAGTTTAATCAGCTTTTTAGTTCGTATTTTTCTAATTTTATAATAAATATTAAGTAATCTTTAATTTATTATAAAATTATACATATATCCTTATTTTATTAAATTAAATTATCTGAAGTTATTTAATTTTTTCATGAGTGGAGATAATCTTCATGGTAAACAACCGCTTAAATTTTATTCTGAAGATCTTACTATTACAAAAATATTATTAATTGAAAATTATTTTAATTTTAAATATAAGAATGAAAATAATACTGACCCAGAGATGAAATACAATGAATTAAAAGATCTTTTAGCCTGATAATAATAATTAAATTTATAAAAATTGAGAAACTTTATTACTATCTAAATAACAAAAATAGAATTCAGTTATTCTCATTAAGAATGTGTCTAATTTTGATTCTTTTAACAAAATTTTCTTCCTCCCATATCAAACCGATTTCATCATTTCTTACAGGCTTTGCTTCATAAGCTAAAAACCAAAGTAAAAAGGCAAAAGGAAAAGCTATTAATTCCATTTTATTTAATTGACATATATTAAATATAGTGCAACACTATAAATGCGCAAGTGTTACACTTAAAAATAATCTAATGCCATCACAAAGAAAGAGGATTGGCTTTTTACCTACAGTTGAAGTTCAAGAAATTATTGATCGGATTAGCTCTCTAGAGAATTTAAGTCAGTCTAGAGTTACAGGAATATTAGTTGAAGAAGCTTTAAGAGCTAGAAAAAATATAAGAGAAAAAAATCTTGATAAAGATTCTTTTAATAAAAATATAGGAGATTTTGAAAATCATTCAAAAGTAATGAATATTAAAGATGAAGATAATCAACTGAACTTGGATAATGAGTTAAAACTTGTAAAAGAATATGTCGAATATAAACGTTTCAAAAATTTGCTTAAAAGAGTTATTGATGAAGAATGAAAATAGTGTGACATTTTATATAAAACAATTTTTGGTGTGACTCCATAAGATATTTTGACTTAATATAGATATCTATAAATTAATTAATAGTTTTATGTATTGTTTTCAAATATAGGGTTTAGAACAAATATAAAATAAAAATAATAAAGAAATATCAAATGTATAATTGTAAAGTATTTTTAATTACAAAGACTATAAATAGGTAGTTTACACGTTGGCATTTTTGTAAAACTGCATTTATATAAAAAAAGATATTAATTCATTATGAAAGTTGCTTTAAACAATTTCCTATGTTGGCTTTTACTTCGTTCAGTAGAAACTTACTATGGAGATTCTTTAAAAGAAGCTGTAATCTCTAATAAGTAATTGTAATTAGTAGATTTAATACTAATTTATAAAGGTAAATAATAATAATAATGTCTCGAGCGTGACTTGAACACGCGACCTGCGGGCTATGAATCCGCCGCTCTAACCAGCTGAGCTACCGAGACATATATATATACTAAATCATAATTAGTGTTTTTTTAGAGATACTTGATTTAATTGTTTATGTGCCTCGTATAATGCAATTCCACATGCAACTGATAAATTTAGGCTTCTCACACCGTCATTTTTTATTATTTCAGATGCTTTATTAGGCATATAAATTGAAATTAATTTATTTGTACTTTGAATAACATCATTAGGTAACCCACTATCTTCTCTTCCAAAAAGAAGGATATCTTTTTTTTCAAACTTAAATTCTCTTAAAAAAACTCCATTTTTTTTACTAAAAGATAAAATTCTTTTTTCATTTTTAGCCTCCTTAAAATTTTTAAAATCCTTGTAAATATTTATTTTCATTAGATGCCAATAATCAAGGCCTGCCCTTTTAAGATTTTTATTATCTAGATTAAAACCTAACGGTTCTATAAGATTTAAGGGGATATCAAAGGCAGCACAAGTTCTAGCTATGCTTCCAGTATTTTGAGGTATTCTTGGTTCAAAGAGCGCAATTTCCACTAGGTTTTTTATATTTCATAAAATAGATTATCCAATCTAATAGCTTTACCATTAATTGTAAGCCAATTTTCATTAGATATTATAGTAATTTCTTTAAGAAGACCTCCAAGTCTGTCAGCAAATAAATTTCCAATTTTATATTCTGATACTAAACCCAAACCAACTTGTTCAGCAACAATAATTATTTTATTTTTATAGTTTAACAAGCTATAAATTAGAAAATTTAGATGTTTATTCCAATCATTATCTTCTAACTGTAATGATAGGGATACAAAACCACCAATTGAATCAATAAGCAAAACTTCTCTGTTAGCACTTAAAACATTAATTAAATTTTGTGTTTCAATTAATTTCCAATGAGAAGGTCTTTTACTTTTATGATCATTAATTTTTTTCTGCCAATG
The DNA here is from genome assembly GCA_964397895.1 of uncultured Prochlorococcus sp. Taxonomy (GTDB): domain Bacteria; phylum Cyanobacteriota; class Cyanobacteriia; order PCC-6307; family Cyanobiaceae; genus Prochlorococcus_A. The sequence goes on along the minus strand of CAYNKY010000011.1, from coordinate 14,728 downwards.
TTCGTCTTCTGTTCGTAGTTCAGATAAGGCTACATAAGTAACATTTTTGTATTTGCTAGCTAAATGTTCAGCAAAATCACTTTTACCACTTTTCCTGCCCCCGCTGACTAGAGTAATGTCAGACATTATTAATTTTAGTTAGTTCTAGATTTAGAGAAATACCAAGTAGCTATAGGAACTATTGAAGCTATTACTAACAAAGCAATCACAATATATGTAGCTGTAGAGGATGACTCCATATCATTTGTTCTCATAACATTAAAGTTTGGATCAACCACAGGATTATCAATTGCCGATGGTTGACTTTTTTCATAATTGATAATTTTTTGTTGAGCTATTAATAAGGTTGAAGAGAAATTTGCATTATCAAAAGCAAAACCTTGTAATGGTGTAATTATGAGCGTTAATGAAAGAACAACAATGGAAAATGTTTTATTTAAGAACTTTTTCATTTCAAAAATTTATATCAAATATATATTAAAACTATTAGTATGAGTTTTGTGGCAAATTACTTAAATAAAATGTTTTTAAAGAAGGAAAATTAAATTATTTTGTGTCTATGGTCTTCAATAGCAAAAATATAGTTTCCTTAGGAATTTTAATATTTATCTTGCAATTAATTAATTTTTTTTCAATAGATGAAATTAATCCTCAAATCGAAAGAGCTCAGGTTTTAGCAGCATTATCAGCAATAATAATTATATTGATTGGTTTATTATTTGAAAGATTTACTTCTTTATCTGGAGAAAGAGTTGACTTACAAGGAGAAAATAGTTTTTTTTATGAATCTACAATTCCTGAAAAAATACTTGATGAACTTGCATGGGGCTCTGAGGCAATTCTTACCTCAACAGCTGCTGCTAGTATATTAATTAATAATAGTGGTAGAAACATTCTCAAACGAGGTGTTATTTCAAAAAAGAATTTTATTCCTGGCGAAATTTGTTTGAAAAGTTTAAAAAGTAGAAGATTAATTTCTCTTGTAAATACAAAATTTTACCCGGGGAAAGATGAGTTTAATGATTTTTGTCAAGATATTCCTTCAATATTGATTATTCCAATAAATGAAAAAAGTTTTATTTTAGTTGGTGGATGGTCTTCAAGATGTTTTACAAGATCTGATGAAAAATGGATTAAGAATTGGGCTAAAAAACTTGAAAAATTGTTCTTGGAAATAAACTTTTAAAACAAAATCTTAGACTTTACTTTATCATCACTGGACCTAAATATAACATTATTATTTGTTAAATTATAGATAGCATTTTCTGATTTTATATATAAACTTTTATTTACTTTTTTATCTATATAATCATATTTAACAGGTTTATAAAATGTTATTATATTTTTATTTCTGTTTAAAACTGCCTTACCTGAATTGAGTCTTACATTTGTATTTACTAAGGTGACATCACCATTCAAAATAATCTCAGATTTATCAATATTCCAGTATAAAACTTTAGATTTTATTACAGTGTTATTATTTTTATCAGTTATGTTAATATTACCATTAAGTTCTAATTGTTTATTATTAAGAACATTTGCATTATTTGAGTTTATTTCATAACTTAAAATATTTTTATCAAAAAATTTTATATTTGTATTACTTAATTGATAGGTAAAATTAAATTTATCATATATAGATATTGGACTAACGATAGAATATAATTTTTCACCTTTACTGGAGTAATGATTCATTTTAAAATCATTAATTACAAAATTATTCTGCTTATATTGAACTTTATTATCTTTATCGCAACTTGCAAGAAAAGAGATAATAAATAATATAAATAATACAAATAATTTATTCATACTCTAATTTAGTTATTACAGGTTTAGAGATGGGAAGATAATTATTTTTAGGTAAACCTCCCCAAGATAATTCCTCCTTCCATGATTTATTTGATTTATCATTAAGTCCTAATTGATGTATTATTTTTATTGATAATTCTGGTAATAATGGTTTTAATAATAATGCTATTATTCTTGAGGCTTCTAATACGTTATAAATGATTATTTTTACTTCCTGAATGTTGTTTTCTTTTTTTATTAAAGACCATGGTTCTTTTTTGTTTAAATATAAATTTATCTTAATCGAATAATTTAAAATTTCATTAGCAGCACTGTCTAAATTATATTCTTCAAAATATTTTAAATAGTTTGCTATTGTTTTTTCTGTAATTTTTAAAATTGTATTCTCATTATCATCAAAAAATGAAGGAGTTTTATTTTCGAACCATTTCCTAGACATCGAAGTACTTCTATTTAATAAATTCCCAATAGTATTAGCTAAATCGTTATTAATAATATCAACGAACCTTCTGTCTTGAAAATCACCATCGCTACCTAAAGAGATATCTTTCAATAAAAACCATCTAACTGATTCAGTTCCATATTTTGTTAGTAATTGTTCAGGATCTAAAACATTTCCAAGACTTTTACCCATTTTTTGACCTTCCCTAGTCAAGAAACCATGACCAATAATCTTTTTTGGTAATTTTATTCCTGCTGACATTAACATAGCAGGCCAATATATAGAGTGAAATCTAAGAATATCTTTGCCAATTAAGTGTACATCAGCAGGCCAACCAAATTTACTTGAGTGTTCTAAGGAAAAGGAGTCTTCTTCATCAGATAGAGCACTTATATAGCCAAGAAGAGCATCAAACCAAACATAGAAAGTATGTCGTTCGATATTAGGAACGCTTATTCCCCATTCTAAATTTGTTCTTGATATTGAAAAGTCTTTTAGGCCTCTTTTGACAAATTGGATAATTTCATTTCTTCTTTCTTTTGGTTCAATAAATTCTTGATCATCAAGCAATTTTTCAATTTCTTTTTGATATTTAGACAATCGAAAAAATAAATTCCTTTCATTTTTCCATTCTAAATTTTTCTTGTGGATAGGGCATTGAAGGGAAGAATTGTTATCTGGATTATCTTTAAATTCTTCACAACCGACACAATACCATCCTTTTTGTTCTCCCATATAAATATCATTAGAATCTTGCACTCTTTTAAAAAATTCATTGACAATCTTTTCATGTCCTTTAGATGAGGTTCTTATAAATTTGTCATACGAAATATCCCATTTGTTCCAATTATCTTTAAATATTGAAGAGATTTCATCACAATGAGCTTGTGGCGATAGTCCCTTTTCTAGAGCTGTTCTTTGAATCTTTAAACCATGTTCATCAACTCCAGTTATAAATATAACTTTTTCCCCAATTAATCTTTTATACCTAGCTATTGAATCGCAAATAATAGTTGTATAAACACTTCCTAAATGAGGTTTATCATTAACATAATATAAAGGAGTAGTAATTATGAATGTCATTTATTTTTTTTTCTTATTTTAACAAATTATCATATATTTTATTTAAAAATTTATTAATTTATTAATTTATAAATTCTAAAAGATTTAAATTCTCATTAGGATTAAATTTTACTTTATAAGTTTTATTTTGATAAGTATCAATAGAAATATATAGTATTATTAATTGTTCTAAATATAAATCTGGAAAATATACCAATGCAATGTTTTTTTTATGGTTTATCCATCGAATAAAGATAATCTTAAAGTAATTCTTATTATAATCCTTAAAAAATTTTTTAAGAAAAATTAATTTATTATCTTTTATTATATTATTATTTTCTTTTTGTTTTTTATTATTTAATTCAATTTGTTGTTGAATAAATTCTTCACTTAAAACTTCTTTTTTATTAATATGAAGGTATATTTGTTTTTGAATTACTAAATCTAAATATCTTCTCATTGGGGAAGTACATTGTACGTATGAATCTAATCCAAGAGTCTCGTGTGCGCTTGCTTTTGTTGAGATATAACTTTTTCCTATAAATTGTTTTAAAATTATATATTTTACTGGACTATTTGAATATTTTTTTAGTATATCTTCAGGATTACAATTTAATTTTTGGCTTCTATATGGTGATGCTATTTTATTAATTTTAAGATAATCACTCATAATAAAACCTGTTAATAACATTGCTTCGGTAATTAGTTTATGAGCTTCAGTAATATCAAATTTTTCTAAATAAACATTATTATTCTCATAATTTATTTTTGTTGTTGTGGTACTAAATATTATTGCACCATGTTTTTTTCTATAGTTAAATCTTTTTTTTAATAGATTATTTAATATTATTAACTCATATTCTTCTGGTGGTTCTAATTCAATAAGTTCATTAGCATCTTCATACGTAAGTTCATAATTAGGCTTAATAAGTGTTTCTAATAATTTATAATTTTTAACAGAGCCATTATTATTTAATTCAACGCCAATACTTAAAACTTTTGATTTTTTATTCTCCTTTAAATTACATTCTTCAATTATATTTTTAGGTAGCATTGGTATATAATCATCTACTAAATAAAGGCTAGATGATTTTTTTCTTGCTTCTAAATCTATTTTTGAATTAAATTCAAATAAACTGGCTGGATAGCTTATATGTATCCAAATGATTTTTGTATCATTTTTTAATTCTAGCGAAATAGCATCATCGATTTCTTGAGGATTTTTAGTATCAATGATAAATGTCTTCAGATTAGTTAAATCTTTCAATAATTTCTTTGATGATTATCCTTCTGGATTTACAAACGGGAGCAAGGCAACTATTCTGGCTCTTTTAACTGCTAATGTTAAGTCTCTTTGTTGTTTAGCTGTTAGACCTGTCATTCTTCTAGGAAGAATTTTTCCTCTCTCTGTTATAAACTTTTTTAAAAGTTCAACGTCCTTATAGTCAATAGGATCTCCAGGTTTAATAGGTGATAATTGTTTTTTAAAAATTGAATTAGTCATTTTTACTTACTTAATTTCCTTGTGGATTGTCATTTTATTTAATTGGGGACAGAACTTCTTAAGTTCAAGCCTTTCTGTTGTATTCCTCCTGTTCTTTTCAGTTGTATATCTAGACACTCCTGGTTTTCGCATCTGAGAGGAAGGTGCAGTTCTGCACTCAGTGCATTCTAGCGTAACAACTATTCTTGTTCCCTTTTTCGCCATTTTAATTAGTTCTTTAAGCTATAATTTACTATTGTACAGGTTAAACAATCTCTTTTGTAAGTACCTCATCAATCTTTTAAAATCAGAATATAAATTTTATATATGAAAGTTTCGCAAAATTGGTTAAAAGAACTAGTAGAAATAAACACTACTCCAGAAATTCTCTCTGAAAAGCTTTCAATAGGAGGATTCGAAGTTGAATCTTTGTTAGATATCTCTACTAAATTTAAAGGAGTTATTTTAGGTAGAGTACTATCTGCAGAGAAGCATGAAAACTCAAATAAATTATCTGTATGTAATGTTGATATAGGTGATAAAAATCTTCAAATTATATGCGGAGCAAAAAATATTAGGAAAGATATTTTTGTATATGTAGCGACGGTTGGAACTTATCTTGAAAAAATTAATCTTAAAATTAAAATATCTGAAATTAGAGGAATTTCAAGTGAAGGCATGATTTGTTCTCTTGAAGAATTAGGTTTAGAGGAAAAAAGTGATGGTATAGCGATCTTAGATGAAACAATTATTGACAGATATAAATTAGGCACTTCATTTGTTGAAATTAATAATTTTAATGACATAATTTATGATTTAGCAATTACAGCAAATCGTCCTGATGGAATGTCAATGATTGGCATTGCTAGAGAGGTATCTGCATTATTAAAAAGCAATTTAAAACTTCCAGAAACAAATACTAATTTTGATTATGAAATATTTACCACAAAAAATTTATGTGAAGAAGCAATAAAAAGTGACTGTATTTATACACTAACTGAGATAAATAATGTTAATGGAAAATTATTATCACCAGATTGGATGAAGGATCGATTAGAGAAATCAGATATAAAGTCTATTAATTTAATAGTTGATATTACAAATTATATTTTATTGGAACAAGGTCAACCTTTACATGCTTTTGATAAAGAAAAACTTAACAGTTTAGTAGGTAAGGAAGTTAATCCAAATGATTTTGGTGTTCGTAAAGCTGTTGCTGGTGAGAAATTTTTAGCATTAGATGAGAATATTTATGATTTAAACAATCGTATTACAGTAATTACTTGTGCTAATCGACCAATTGCTATTGCTGGTGTTATTGGTGGAATGGAGACTGCTGTTAGTGATACTACTTCATCTATAATTGTCGAAGCTGCTGTTTTTAATCCTTTAACAATAAGAAAATCATCTAAGGAAATAGGTATAAGAACCGAAGCCAGTAGTAGATTTGAAAAAGGTATTTCATCTAAAAATACTTTGAAGGCATTAAGTAGGACATTTGCTCTTTTTATAAATTCATTTGAGATTGAAACTCAAAAAGTTTTTATCAATAATATTCAAAAACAGGAGGATAAGCTCATAAGATTAAGAAGATCGCGTATTAATATGATATTGGGTCCCATAATAGAAAAAAGTTCTGAAAAATTAATTAAGCGAAAAATAAGTGATGATGAGATTGAAGACAAGCTAAAATTAATAGGATGTACATTAAATAATAAAGATTATGGCTGGGATGTGAAAGTTATCCCAAATCGTTCTCAGGATTTGATGAGAGAAATTGATTTAATAGAGGAGATCGCTAGATTAATTGGTTATGATTCCTTTGATCAAAATATTCCCAAACCATTAATTCCAGGTAAATTAAATAAATTTCAATTAGCGACTAATAAAATAAAAGATAGTTTTATATCTTCTGGATTTAATGAAGTATTAACATATTCTTTAGTTTCAAATAAAGATAATTCAAGAATAAAAATATCAAATCCATTGCTAGTTGAAACCAGTTGTTTAAGGAATAATCTTTATGAAGATCATATTAAAATTTGTGACCAGAATATTAAAGCAGGTAGGAATTGCTGTTGGATATTTGAAATTGGAAAGCTTTACTATCAAAACTCTTCCTATATGGAAGAAGAGGTAATAAGTGGAATAATCTATGGAAATAATAGATTTGAAAAATGGGATACTTCTGGTAAAAATAAAAACCTAAATTATTATGAAGCAAGAGGCAAATTAAGAGAAGCTTTAGATTCATTAAAGATCTCAATCACGGATATAACTACAGATAAATACGATTTTCTTCATCCTGGAAGATCAGCATTGCTTTTAATAGAGGGTCAAGAATCAGGCTATTTTGGTCAGATTCATCCAAAGTTTTCAATAGAAAATAAAGGTTTAGCTAATGTATATATCTTTACTTTAAAATTAAAAAAATTACAAGAATCAGCAACAAGAAATAAAAAATGGATTCCTATTTATAAAGATTATCCAACAGTGCCTAAAATTGAAAGGGATATTAATTTTATTTTTAATAAGAAATATTTAATTAGTGAAATATTTAATACTATTAAAAAGGTAGGTAAGGATTTATTAAAAGAAGTTACTTTGATTGATATCTATGAAGATTCATTATTAGGAGAAGATAATATAAGCTATACGATGCGGTTATCTTATCGCGATTCTAAAAAGACACTAAAGGAAAGTGATATTTCTGAAATTCATAGAAAAATTATAAATCAAATAGAAATTAAATATCATACTAAGCTCAGGGAGTAATCTATTACTTCTAGAATAAGACTATTAATGAGTCTAGAAAAAAGTCTAGTATGAGTTAATTAAGACTTACAGTATATTATTTAATTTATTGTATAAATTACACCTTGTATTTTAAATTCAGAAAATTTTGCGGTTTAGAGATAAATGATAAATTAATATAAAATTACTGAAGCACTGCCTTATAGGCAGAGCTTCAATATTATAAATCTAGTATTAGCAATAGTTTAAAGGTAGGTTTTATATTTTGGACAGTTATTGGACATGGATAGAGTGTTTTATCCTGTATCTTATTCAAGAGCCATTCCTTTTCCTGCTATATAGTATTAAATTTCTTATATGGGATTTATATATAGACTTATAATGAGTCTTATAAGATACTATTAATACCTAATTCTTGTTCAATATCTAAATAGTATCGTGCGGCAATTTAAATATCGATTTACACAATCAGAGAGATGTATCTATTATCTCTTTTAAGACTATTCAATGGACTAGTTCTAAGTCTATTATAAGACTATTAAGACTTATTTCTATATAAATTTTTTAATAATTGATAAGCCTCATTAATTTTTCTCATTTCATTTGTTGATCCTCCAGAATCTGGATGATAGTTCATAGCTTTTTTCCTATATGCATTTCTTATTTTTAAAAGTGTATGTGAAGAACCTGCTTCAATAGATAAATCTAATAACTTTAAGGCTCCGATTACTGTCATCGTTGAATCAAGAGCGTTAAAAGAATTAGTTTTATTAAACTTTTTAAATCGTGATGTAAATCTTCTTATTAATGAGGGAATTCTATAAACTAAATCATGACATGAGTAAGGATCTTCAAATATTCCAATTAATAAAATAACTTGTTCAAAAGAAGGTTCTTTTATAGTCCAAAAGGGGAAGATCTCTCTCATTAAATTATTTGCTGCAGTCCAAGTAAATAAAACATTCTCTGTACCATCGATATTTTGCCATATTTCTTTATTTAGCCAATCAATAGATGACTCAAGAATGAACTGATTAGGTTTATTACCATAAAGATCTAACCAATAATTAATAATTTCAGTCTGACATTTTGATAAATATTCATCATCAATATCACTAAGTTTATAGATAGAAGAATAATTAATTAGTTTTCTTTTATCTAAATTCTTTTTATGTTTATGGAAATTTTTACTTGCAAATTTTGGTAATGATACTTTTGGGGTACATTTATTATAATTTTTAATTTCATCGTTTTTATTCACAAAATTTTTATCATTACCATCAATATTTTTTTTAATTAGAACTAATGAGCTATTTTCGTTTAATGAATTTTCTGAAAAATTATTATCAATAATTTCAAAGTCAAATTCTTTTTGATAAATATTATTTGTTAAATCTTTTTCTTTTATTACTTCATTTAACAATCTTTCAACGACAGATCCTCTAGATCTTAAACCCCATTTTTTTCGAAGAGTATCAAATTTCTTAATTAAGTCCTCTGGAAGATCTATAGAAATTCTTTTTAATTTTATATTATCAATTGAATTCAATTTGTTTTTTAATTTAATTTTATAATAATTGATATTTTTTGGATTTATATAATTACATAATCTTTATAAGGATTTATTTTGAATTATAAAAAATTTTGACTCACATTATTTATTTGATGTTCATTAAGATGGTTAAAGATTTATTTAAGGCAAATGTTATTTTTTTGTTCTACAAAATCCTCTAAGGAATCTAAACATCTTTTTATGATCAAAAAACTTGAAATGTTAAATTACATAAAAGATTCATTAGAAAGGAAATCAGCCTCTATTATTGCCTCTATTGAGGTTTTAGAAAAGCAAATTGCTAGAAACAAAGAAGCTTTATAGTATTTACACAAAATTTTCTAGTAACTTTTCTGGGCCACTATTCAAAAGATAGTTTACATCAGAATATTTTGTAACTAATAAATATCCTGCAAAGCCTAAGGCATTAATACTAAATCCGCAAATATTATCTTTTTTTCTTTTAATTATTGCAATCCATTTATTTGTTATTAATAAATTGTATGGATATTTTGGTTTTTTATCTATACTAGGATCTCCTAACCCTAGCTTTTTTGTCAAAGCAAGATAATCATCATATAGTAATTCTGCATTTCTGCAGAAATTAAAATTTATAACAATTATATTATTTTTAAATTTTTTATTTTGTATTTTGGAATCTTTATATTTTAAAAACCATTCTTCTCTTGGACAACTTATATCATTGTATTCTCTACGTAATAATTGAAAATGCCTATGAGGCTGGCTTGCTCCTGCTGCAGGAGAACTATTAAAAAACCAAAGACCATTTGTATCTTTATTAACTAATTTTATCGCTCTCCAATCATCTAAATCTAGCCATCCATTTTGTGGTTTCCAGTTATTAGTTATTAATAAAATATGCCCAATTTGTACTGGATATTTATTTAAAATTAGTTGATGAAATTTTCCAATCTTATCTATCTCAAGAATTTTATCCCAAGGTCTAAAGGGATTTAATTTTGGTCCAAATTCAATTCTCTTTTTGAATTGATCTAAATCTAACTTCCTTATTATAAAATCATTTCCACGATAAATTGAATTTGTTATTTCGACGGTTTTAAGAGGGAATAAACTCTTGGATTCAATAGAAATTTTAGATCTTTGTAGAGCCTTTTTCCAATATATTTCTTTTCTCATTTAGAAATTATTAGAAAACATTATTAATTTACAATTTAAAAAATAAAAAAGGCAAAAAAATACTTAGTTATTAAAATATTGATATTTTTGTAATTCTTTTAAAGTAATAAAATTTAAAACTATTATATTAGTAGATTCTAAAATAATCTTTGGAGCTAAACCGTCCTGCTTGGATTGAATCCAACGTTCTAAACAAACACACCACTTATCACCTTCCTTCAAGCCTGGGAATGAATATTGAGGCATAGGAGTTATTAAATCATTACCTTGACTTTTACTATAATTCAAGAAATTATTATTCATTACACAACATAATGTGTGATTTCCTTTGTCTTTTTTATCATATTGACAAAAACCATCTCTAAACCAACCTGTAATTGGATTACAACTACAAATCTCTAATTCATTGCCAAAAACATTAAGTTCCATGAAAAATTTTTCTCATATTATTATAAATTATAAAAAAATAATAAAATACTACTACATTCTTGTGAATTAAGGTTGACGGATATGGGGGGTAAAGAGGTAAAAATCTATATAAGATTTCTTTAATTTATGGATTGGGAATTCACTGAAGACATTTCTTTCAAAGCCTTATACGAAGCTTTTAATGAAAGCGAAGAGACTTCTGCTATGGAATTTTTAGTAAGTGATGGTGCATCATATTACCTCGAATTAATTCAAAATGCTGCTGGAGAGGGTATTGATATAACTGATGATGAGGTTATGGAGGAATTTCAAATAGAAGTTATTGAGTATTTAGAAAAAAATAAATAGTATTTATTTTAAGTACTAAAATACTTTGCCTTTGTATGCAATGAAACTATTGCTGTAGTACTTTGCTCAGGATGTAATTGTTCAGATTCATCCATGAACAAATTAATTCTTTCAGCTTTTAATAATTCAAGTTGAATCTTCGAATCAGAAACTTTTGGACATGCCGGATACCCAAAGGAAAATCTAGAACCCCTATATTTCTGAGAGAGTATATCCTTATTTGTAATTGGTTCATTCGTTTTAAATCCACACTCTTTTCTTATGAGTGAATGAATATATTCCGCAAGTGCCTCCGCTAGTTGAACTGTTAAACCATGAAATATTAAATAATCGCTATATTTATCTTGATTAAAAAGTTTATTGGAGTATTCACTTGCTATATTTCCCATTGTTACAGCTTGCATAGGAAAAGCATCAACTGGTTTTCCATCAACTAAATCGCAGTAAAAATCTGAAATACATAATCTACTGCCAGAAATTTGCCTAGGGAAATCAAATTTTGCTAATTCATTATTCTCATTTTCATCAAATAAACAAATACTATTATCGAATCTTCCACATTTAAAATAACCGTATACAGCCTGAGGTTCTACAAGTTTCTCATTAATAATTTTATTAATCCATTCTTCTAATAAATCCTCAGCATAGGAATTTAAATATTTTTTATATTCTTCTACAGTTTGATTTTTATTTTTTTTAATTTGCCATTGTCCACTAAATAAGGCTTGTTTATCTAAATAAAATAATAAATCATCTATGGAAATATCTTCAGCTTTTAGAATTTTAGAACCCCAAAAAGGAACTTTAATAGGATTTTCTTCAATAATAAAATTTGACCTCTCCTTTATGAGCAAATTTCTATTTATTTTTTTACTTAAGATTTTTTTATTTGAATAATTCTTAGAATTATCAGTTTTTTTTGATTCTGCTAAATTTATAGAAATATCTTTTTTATTAATAAAACCATTTATATCTGACCAATTCCCTTTTCTTTTATTTTCCATATATTCATTCATAAACTTTAAATCTGTAAAAGCATCTTTGCCATATAAAATCTTTCCATTATAAATTTGACTACAATCTTCGTTAACAAATTTAGGTGTTAATGCTGCTCCTCCTAATATTACAGGAACTTTTATATTCGCTTCGTTAAATGCTTTTAGGTTATCCTTCATAAAAGCAGTTGATTTAACTAATAGTCCACTCATTGCGATGCAGTCTGCTTGATGCAATTTTTGTGCATTAATTATAGAATTTACATCTTGTTTAATACCTAAATTTATAACATCGTATCCATTATTAGTGAGAATAATATCAACTAAATTTTTACCGATATCATGTACATCACCTTTGACAGTTGCAATGAGAAATTTTCCTTTAGAAATCGTTTCTTCAGTGGTTTCCATAAAAGGCTCTAATATAGAAACTGCGTATTTCATTGTTTCAGCAGATTGTAAAACGAATGGCAATTGCATTTGGCCTGAACCAAATAAATCTCCAACAACTTTCATTCCATCCAATAAATAATTATTAATTATTTCAAGCGGTTTATATTTTGTTAATGACCTATTTAACAATTTTTCTAAACCTATTTTTTCACCATCAATTATATGATTCTTTAATTTTTCCTCTAATGATAAATTTTCATTATTTTGATTGATTTTATTTATATCTTTTATTGTTAGATCTTGAAATTCTTTTGTTAACTCTACTAATGGATCATAAATACAAATATTATTTTTAAATTTTCTATTATCATAAATTAGATCGAGACATAATTTTTTTGTTTTATCACTGATCTTTGATAATGGTAAAATTTTATTTGGTGCAATAATAGCAGAATCTAATCCAGCTTTGATACATTCATCTAAAAATATAGAGTTTAAATTAATTCTAGCTAAAGGAGATAAGCCAAAACTTATATTAGATACACCTAATAAAATATGACAGTTTTTAATTTCTTCTCTAATTTTTGATATTGATTTAATTGTTTCTTTTGCATTTGATCTATCCTCTTCAATACCTGTTGAAATTGGTAAAGCTAATGGATCAAAAAAAATCTCATGATCAGAAATACCATTTTTTCTTGTTTGATTTATTGCTCTAAGTGCAATACTAATTTTCTTTTCTGAAGTCCTAGCCATACCATCTTCGTCAATAGTTCCTACTACTAGACCAGAACCATAATTAATAGCAAGATTTAAAACTGTGGAAAATCTCTCAACTCCATCTTCGTAGTTAGTTGAATTTATGATACATTTCCCTCCAGCATGTTTAAGACCACTTTCCATTTTTTCTGAATCTGTTGAATCAATCATTAAAGGTAAATTTATATTGGTGACCAACCTTGATGTAATTTCTTTCATATCATTTACACCATCTCTACCAACATAATCAACATTCACATCTAAAACATGTGCATTTTCCTTCTGTTGTTGTTTAGCGATAGAGACTAGTCCATCCCAATCATCATTATTTAATAATTCTCTTACCTTTTTAGAACCACTGGCGTTAAGCCTTTCTCCAATTATTAATATTGAATTATCTTGTTTGTAAGGAACTGAGTTGTAAATTGATGATGCAGAGGGAATAAATTTTCTATTTTTATTTTCTTGTAAAGTTATAGAAATATTATTTTTTATTTCAGATAATATTGATGATAAATAACTTATATGTTCTGGTGTTGTACCGCAACAACCTCCTATAATTTGTACTTCATAATCATATATAAAATTCATTAATTGCATTTTTAATTCTATTGGAGTTAATTTATAATGTGCTACTCCACCAACGTTTTCAGGTAAACCTGCATTAGGAATACAACTAATGGGAAAAGGTGAATTTTCAGAGAGATATTTAATATGCTCTTTCATTTCAAAAGGACCTGTAGCGCAATTTAGTCCTAAAACATCAATATTAAATGGTTCAAGAATTGTTAAAGCTGCAGAGATATCAGAGCCAACTAACATAGTTCCTGTTGTTTCCATTGTTATGGAAACCATAATAGGCAAATCGATATCCTTTGAATTTAGTACTTCTTTAGCAGCTACTAATGCAGATTTTATTTGTAATACATCCTGACATGTTTCTATTAATAAAAGATCAACTCCGCCATCAACAAGACCTTCAATTTGATTAATATACGATTCCTTTAAAACATCAAAATTTACATGACCTAGTGTGGGCAATTTTGTCGTAGGTCCAATAGATCCTGCTACAAACCTTGGTTTTATTTCCGTAAAAAAATCTTTTACACAATTTTTTGCTATTGATGCTGCTTTCTTATTAATTTCATAAGCTTTTTCAGCAATATCATATTCTTCTAGAACTATAGAGCTTGCACCGAATGTATTTGTTTCAATTATGTCACAACCTGCTTTAAGAAAAGAATTATGAACCTCCTCAACAGCTGAGGGCTTACTAAGTACTAAATATTCATTACAGCCATCTAGTTGTTCACCACCAAAATCATTAGCAGTTAAATTCATGTTTTGAAAAGAAGTTCCTGTGCCACCATCAAAAATAATAATGGGTTTATCTTCTCTATTTAAATGTTTCCTAAAGAGTGACATTCCTTAAATTTTTATTTAATTTAGTTTTATTCTTGTAACCCAACTATCATAATCTTTTGAACGTCCTTCTGTTATTTCTGTCAATAATGATCTTAGTTTGTTCATTATTGGTTTTTCAC
>CAYNKY010000010.1:0-30696 GCA_964397895.1 uncultured Prochlorococcus sp. | reverse complement strand
ATTAGTAATAGAGTTATTTCAGATAAAGTAATACTTAAAGCTGTAGGTATTACTGTCGGTTCATTACTATTTGTTTTGTTGATGGCAATGCTATTGAGCACGACAAATACTTTTGTAAATAGAGAGAAATTTACTTTTTTAGAAATGCTGTTTACTTGTATTTCTGCATTTGCAACAGTCGGTTTTGATATTGGGTTAACAGTTAAATTAAATCATTTTGGCCAATTCATACTGATCGTTGGTATGTTCGTTGGCAGGCTAGGTATATTATTATTTTTAAGCGCTGTCTGGGAAGCTCTTTATAAGAGTAGAATAGGGAAACAAAAAAGGATTGGTTATCCAAAAGCTGATCTTTATGTATAGAAAGCACTGAATTGATTATGGCTGACTGGTGGCAATGGTCTCCTCAAAAAGAAAAAGAATCTCCTACCTTTGCAGTAGTTGGAGTGGGTAGATTTGGGACTGCTGTTTGCAGAGAACTTATTCAAAATGGAGCAGATGTGTTAGCTGCTGATTATTCAGAGAAAGCAATTGATGATTTAAGACAATTAGAGCCCTCTATTGAAGCACGAGTTGTTGATTGTACAGATGAAGAATCTATGAAAGAATCTGGAATTTTAGAAATGAATACATTAGTTGTTGGCATTAGTGAGCCCATTGAAGCAAGTATTACTACAACTCTTATTGCTAAAGATAGTGAAGGAACAAAAGTAAAGAGAGTCATTGCTCGGGCAACAAGTGATTTGCATGAAAAAATGTTGATAAGAGTAGGAGCTGATAAAGTTGTATTTCCTTCAAGAATGCAAGGCGAGAGGTTAGGTCTAGAACTTGTGAGACCTAATTTAATTGAAAGATTAGAATTAGATAATCAGACTGGAATTGATGAAATAACTGTGCCAGAGGAATTTATTGGGAGATCATTAAGGGATCTAAATTTAAGAAAGAATTATTTAGTTAATGTATTAGCTGCTGGTCCAGCAGAACAATTAAAAGTCAACCCACCTGCTAAATATATATTAGAGAGAGGTAATGTTCTTGTTGTTATGGGATCAATGGAGGATTTGCAAAAACTGCCTCAAAATTAGAATTAAATTATTTTGAATTTCTAAAGTATCTTATTCTTTTTGGGGCCCCTTTAAGTCTATGGATACTTTGATTTTCTAAATTATCTCTAAATAAATCAGTATCTGCTTTTGAGTTTGAAATGAGTGGTTTGCCTTCTCTCTCCAAATAATTTTTAATACCTTGTTGTATTAATACCTTTGCCATATTACTCACAGTCCTAGATTCTTCTTCAGCTAAATTTGATAATTGCTCACATAGACCTTCTGTAAGTACAACTTGAATTCTAGGAGATTTGGGCTTCCCATTAGTTGAGTTTTGCCTAGTGGCCATTAATAACAAATCATAACTGTTACTTATAAGTATACACATTGAGTCAAGGGTAGTATCTTTGTGTATATTATATGTATAAGAGATTTCTTTGATTTTTATTGATTTGATTATGAAAAACTCAAATAAGCTGAATTCTGATGAAAAAAAAATAGTTAATTCCAGAAAAAAAAGGTTGGTACATCAGCAAGGTACATCTTTGAAGACTAGTGATGTACTTGTATCCGCTGTTATAAGCCCTTATTTATTAACTCATCTTCATCAAACTCTTCAAAAATCTGAATTTAATGCCAAAAAGGATGGTCGCTTATCCCATGCAGCTAATTATGCAAAATTGAGAAAAGTATTATGCCTTGATGCTCGCAGTATGGAAGATGCTTCTGCAAAAGAGATAATAGATACTGAAAACGAATTATGTTTAAATAAAAACAATCAGCAAAATGTGGCTTAGGATAATATTCTGGTATTAGACATAGAAAAATCAATGGCTAGTAATGCTGAAAAACTCTATAAAATTATTGATGAAGATCATTTTAAAAAACAAGATTTATTTCGTACCGCTTTAACTAACCCGAAATCTGCACTTGAAAAGATTTGTGAAATTGGTGAACAACTGGATATAAAAGTTACTAAAGAGGAAGTCGTTGATTATTTAAGTACAATTGAAGATGAACACACTAAATTATGGTTGATCAAGGTTCGGGGAGGCCTCTAATTTATTTATTATCACTTCTTGCTCGTTGGGTGTGTTTCTTCTATCGTACCCTCCCCCCCCTGCAAGGGTCCAAAAGAACCAATAACTTGGAATCGAAAGACCTGCAGCTAAAAAAATCGTTGCAATTAATTCTATTCTTTTCATACTTTAATTTTATTCTATAAAACTTCTTTTGTTAATACAGAAAATTCCTTAAAACTTACATTTTAAAAAAGTGATACGTTTAGAAAATATTTCCAAAATTTATTCTACTGATTATGTATTGAAAGATATAAACTGGGAAATTAAGAAAGGTGAGAAAATAGGATTAGTTGGTTCAAACGGAGCTGGAAAAACTACTCAATTTAAAATATTAAAGGGGGAAGAAGAGCAAACTAGTGGATTTGTAATAAAAGAGGGAAAGCCAAAAATTGCCTATTTAAAACAAGAATTTGCCTTGCAATCTAATCTTACTGTTAGAGAAGAATTAGAAAGCTCTTTTCATGAATTAAAAGATATAGAAAAAAAAATAGAAATACTAGAACAAAAAATGATTTCTATCAAAGATTCTAAAGATCAAGTTCTATTAAATTCTCAGATTAAGCAGATTAGTCTTCTTCAAAGTCAGTATGAAACACTAGGTGGCTACAGGCTTAAAATAGAAGTTGATAAATTATTACCAGAATTAGGTTTTTCATCAAAAGATGCTGATGAGCTTGTTGGTAATTTCTCATGCGGTTGGCAAATGAAAATTGCATTAGGAAAAATAATTTTACAAAAACCAGATTTATTATTACTTGATGAGCCCACTAATCATTTAGATTTAGATACTATTAGTTGGCTTGAAAAATATTTAATAACATTAAAGAATTCAATCATTTTGATCAGTCATGATAGGTACTTCTTAGATAAATTATGCAAAAAAATTATCTTCATTGAAAATGGGGTTTCAAAAACTTATAGGGGTAATTATTCTTTTTTTGTGGAGCAGAAGTTATTAGAAGATGAATTATATAAAAAGGCATATTTATTACAAAGTAAAGAAATTGAGAGTCAAAAGGAATATATTGAAAAATTTAGAGCAAGTGCTTCCAGAAGTTCTCAAGCAAAAAGTAGAGAAAAGCAAATTAATAAAATTATTAAGCTAACTGAGCAAAAAAAACAAAATAATCACCCATCTTTTTTGTTCCCAACATGTCCGAGATCGGGCAGATCTGTTCTAGAAATTAAAAATTTATGTCATTGCTATGGTGAGAAGATCATTTTTTTTGAAGCTAATTTAAAAATTAATGCGGGTGAAAAGGTTGCATTTTTAGGTCCAAATGGCTCAGGAAAATCTACATTATTTAAGTTAATTACAAAGAAGATAATGCCAGAAATAGGTGAAGTGAATCTTGGTAAACATAATTTATTTATGAGCTATTTTGCACAAAATCAAGCAGAGGCCCTTGATTTAGATAAAATAATCATTGATTTAATATTCGATAAGGCGCCAAATTGGTCACAACATCAAGTAAGAACTTTTTTAGGGGGATTTGGTTTCCAAGATGAGACTGTTTTTAAAAATGTCAGACAGTTAAGCGGAGGCGAAAAATCTAGATTAGCAATGGCATTATTAATTCTTAAGCCTAGTAATTTTTTACTTCTTGATGAACCTACTAATCACCTTGATCTTCAATCAAAGGAAAATTTGGAGAGAGCATTAAATGTTTATCAAGGTACAGTTTTAATTATTTCTCATGATCGTTTTTTTATTTCCAAAGTTGCAAATAGAATTGTTGAAATTGAGAATTCTGAATTACACTCATATAAGGGTAACTATGAATACTATTTAGAGAAAAAATAAATTGAGTTAAAAGATAAAATTTCTGAGTATTTCTAACTATTAAATTGAATTTTTTTAATTATTCTTTACATTTTAATAGGCAAGATCACTTATTTCCCTTTACATAATTATATTGTTTTGTTTAATCTATTTACTACATATTTAAACAAATAAAATGTCTATTGAAAAGGATGAATTTATTTACTTAAAAAGTATAAATATTGACCCGATTGATCATTATTTTGAGTGTATTTCTTTATGTGATATCAGTGATGGAAAATGTATCACAAAATGCGTAGAAATACTTAGAAATCCTGAGAATTGATTAATTTAATTAACAGCAAGATCTCTTATATCTACTGGTCTAACATTTATATTTATCAATCTATTTTTTCGCTTAATTAACATTTTTGTAGATTTTTTTATTCCATTATCATTAATTGCATCAACAACATCTACAGACTTATAAATATATTTCTCATTAACTTTTAAAATAATGTCATTTATTTGGATTCCACTCTTTGCTGCTGGGCTTTTCGGTACTATTGATCCAACTTTTACATTTATACTGTTTGTCTCTAATGAAGTCTCATTAATTAAGCTTATTCCAATCATTGGATGTATAACTTTGCCATTAAGTAATAGTTCATTGGCAATTTTTTTAACTTTATTTATTGGGATCGCAAAACTTAGACCAGCTCCTGGGCCAGATCTTATCAAGGTATTAATTCCAATAACTTCTCCAGCATTATTTAATAATGGTCCTCCTGAATTTCCAGGATTTATCGCTGCGTCAGTTTGTATAAGTTGTATTTTTTTATCATATATACCTAGCTGAGAAACATTGCGATTGAGATTACTAATTATTCCAAGAGTTACTGTATTTTCTAATCCAAATGGATTACCTACTGCAATAGCCCAATCTCCAACTTGAATATTATCTGAATTTCCTAAAATTGCTTTTGGCCAAGGACCTCGACCCTCTAACTTTATCACGGCAAGATCTGTCAAAATATCTTGACCTAAGACCTTCCCTTCAAATTTCCTTCCATCTTTCAATCCAACAATTAATTTTTGTGATTTATTTACAACATGTGCATTTGTTATAACTAAGCCATCTTTAAAAATTAAACCACTTCCTTGCCCTTGTTCTATTCTTTGTTGCGTTTCATAAGGAAATCTTAAGCCGAAAAACCGCTCGAAATAGGGGTCCAGAAGGATTCTTGAATCTTTAGAAAGATTATTTGATTTTACTATTCTTTGAGTATCTATCGTTACTACTGCAGCTCCTGATTTTTCTATCGCTTCTGTTATGAAAGATTTTCTTGACTTCAGGTAATTTGAATTATTGCCTTGATTAGTTATTGGTGCAGGAATTGCATTATTTTTGAAAGCTAAACTCCACATTACTGATATTGCAAAAAGTATATATAGGGATTTGAATTTTTCTCTCATTAGTTTAAAAAATATTATTTAAAAATATTGAAATAATTTCATGTATGAAATTAGTATAATGTTAATCAATAAATTTAATTAATTAAGTTTGGCCAAATTATTATGTTTTCAAGCTAAAATAAATATACTAATCTTACAACTTAGATACGGAAAAATTTCTCAATGACTATTTTATTTCCAATAATTTATTCAGCTGCACTAATATTTCTTATTTGGAAAGCCTTTAAAGTAATGTCAAATGGCTGGAGTATTAATGATAAGAATAAAAGAAGTCCACTTACTTCTCAAAATCAAAAAAGATATACAATTCATCCAGAATTGCTTGATAAGTCAGGAAATATAACAAATGAAGAACTTCTAACTGTAAGATTTTCAAACGATAGTGATCCTTCTCTCGAAAAGGGCACTACTTCTGACTAACATAAACACACAATTTAATTGGGAGTATAAATTGGAACAAAGAACTAAGATAGTTGCATCAGTTATTCGATCTTTAAAGCTGCCCCCTCGCTTTCGCTTAAAAATGTTAAAGGAAGATCCAGTACGTCTAGAATTAAGTTTAACTCCTTCATATGGAAAAAATCCTGTTGTTGTTGGTTTGGTTGAGTCGCTAGATCTTGTCGCTCGAAGAGATAGAGAGGGGAGGATACCTAGAGATTTGCAAGGTACATGGGATTGGACTGTCCGTCACGGGAAAGTGAGTACTGGAGGTTGGAATCCTTTTCTAAAAGAGGCTTTGCAAACGATGTTTGAGACTGGTTTGCCAGCAATCATTTTTGAAGAATTAACTGGTGACGAGTATAAACCTGTTGATGGCATGAAGCATATTAAGTAAATCTTGTAAGAATTTCATGAATTTCCCTATCAAACGCTAAAATAAAAAGGTTATTTGTAATAAATTATGAACGAGGAGAATCAACCAAGATATGGTTTTGTTAATTTTGCTGAGACTTGGAATGGCAGATTAGCAATGATGGGAATACTTATAGGTTTAGGTACTGAATTAATTACTGGTCAGAGTATATTAAGACAAATAGGTATTGGCTAATTTATCTGTTTATAAAATTTAAAGAAGTTATTTTATCTCTTCTGCTTCTATCTCTACCACTTTACTGCTAGCATCTCCCTGATCTTGAGCAATTTGTTCATTATTTTCTAAATTTGAGCCACAATATAGACAAGTTTCACCTTCACTGATCATTGCTGATCCACAGCTTTCACAAGTTTTCAATTTTGATTTAAAAGAGTTGAAACCTAAAAAGACTAGTGTAATTAATAGTAAAGAGATTAAAAATAATAATAAAATTAAATTTCCAATTATATTTATCATGAAATTAAATCCAAAAAGCGAAATCATGATAAGTGCGATGATACTATACGTGACAAGATTATTTTTAAGCATTTATAGTTTATCTTAAGAATTGTTTTCTATACTTATTTTTTTGCCTATCAATAATTGACATACCTGCTATAACTACACTCCAGCATTGCCCAAAATAAACTATTACCCCTAAAAGCCAAACCCATAATGTTAATACTAAAAATCCACCAATAAATCCATATGCTTGAAATCTCACTCCTAGAGATAAGATACTTTTACTAACAGCAAGGTTTAGTGTTGTAAGTAAAATGCCAATTAAAATCGAGCCAGGGATAAGGGGTTTTAGAGGAACTTTCCTGCTGGGTAATAGTGCTTGTAAAAGTAAAGCCATTAATGAAAACCCAATAAGTGGTACTGCAAATTGTCCCACTTGCAATACAGGTAATTTCAACATAATTTCTGATAACCAACTACTTGAAGTAGATATTTCTTTTAAAACTTCTCCAGGAATCATTCTAAGATTTGCACTGATTTGATCTAAAACCATTAAAAATCCTATAAAGAAAACTATTAAAAATGCTTCTATTCTATTGCGTAAGAATTTCGATGCTTGTTCCTGCCATGGAGAAAAACTTTTCTTTGAAGGTAAAGCATCTTCCCAAAGTCTATCTGAACCTCTTTGAAGGGATAAATATGCATTTCCAGCTGTGAATAATAAAAACATTGCCCCTAAAATACCTGCGCCGAATCCTTGGTCAATAAGTTTAAATAATGTTGTCTCAACTAGTTCAACAACTGATGGAGGAAGGATTTGAGCAGCAATACTAATAATTTGTTGGTCTAATCCTTCTTGTTTACCCAAAAACCATGATGCAACAGATAATGATATTAACAGGATAGGGAAAAAAGACTGCAAAGCATAGTAAGCAAAGGCTGCGCTCATATCAATGCAATCAGATTTACTCCATCTTTCACAAGCTCCCCACAAACTTTTGAGAATCCATTTTGCACTGTGTTGCATATTAATTATCTTCAAATATTTACCTTATAACATTTTTATTGTATCTAAAAAGTCAATTTTTCAAGTAAATGTATCAAGATCTATTTTTAACTAACAAGTTTCCCCAAGGTTTTAAATCTTTTATATTTTTTTGTGTTCTTCCAGCTATTAGAGGAAAATTCACATTTGTTAAATCTAAACCTGGATTTAAATTATTAGGATTGATATCGAGCCAATCAATTTTACAATTAAGTTCTTCAAGAATTAACCAAGCTGCAGCGATATCCCATATTTTTGGTGTAGACTCAATTGCTCCAAATGTTTGACCCATTGCAACACTGGTGAGATTTAAACTTGAAACTCCTAATAATCTAATTTTCCCAGGAAAAATTTCATTAGGATTCTTTTGCAAAATTTTTATAGATCTACTGCATAAAGAGACACATTGGCTTCTTTGAGAATTATTTTCAGAGATGATTCTTTTTTTATTAAGCCATACCCCTTCATTTTTAATTGCAATAAATTGTTTTTTTAAAGTTGGAATTATGAGGAATGATGATTGAGGTTTACCCTCAAAGAATCTTGCAATAGATATTGACCAAAAAGGAATACCTGCAGCAAAATTTGTTGTACCATCAAGCGGGTCAACTACCCAATATGCTTTATTATTAGGAACTATCTTATCTCCTTCTTCACTTAAAACTCCTTCATCTGGAGCAATCTCGGCAAGAGTATTGACGATTTTTTGATCACTCCAAATATCACAGCTGGTTATTAAAGAACCATCTGCTTTATTACTAGCTGTTATATTTCCAAAGTCTTGAAGTTGTCGTTCACTTATAGAATTAAAAAGATTATCTAATTCATTTAGTTGCTCTGTATTTAATTTGTTCATTTATTCAATTATGTATTCAGTAGTCACAAATGGAGTATATTTGATTTTCTTGAGAATTACTATTTTTTTTGCAATCTTCACTTTTCCCTAAAAAAGTTAATCTCTCTAATTTATCCAGACTTATATTATAGTTATAAATTGCATTGATCCTATTAGATCGAGCATTGGTTAATTCTTTTTGTCGAATTAAGACATCCTTCATTGTAGAAATTCCTACTTCATATCTTAATCTTGCCAATCTTAATGATTCTTGAGTTGCCAGTATTTCTTGAGTTGTAGAAAATATTTTTTGCTTGCTTTTTATATGATTTAAATATGATTCGCTGATATTTTTTTTAATAACATTTTGAAGATTTAAAAATGAAAATTTCTCAGATTCGGCTTCTGCTTCATTAGCTTGTGATGATTTATTATTTTGTCCACCATTAAAAATATTCCAGGTAAAATTCAAACTTATTTTGTTGGAATAAGTTGATGAGGATCTGCTTGGGTCAATATTAGCTGCTAAAGAACTACCTTTAGTTAATGAACTTGAAAGGGTATTGCTAATGTAAATAGACGGCAAATTTGCATTTTTAAATCTTTTTGCACTATTTTTCTTTATTAAACCTTTAAGTCTTATATTCTTCAGTGAGTAACTTTTATCAATTCCGTTCTTAATATTTTTTCCTAAGGGATGATTCCAATATCCTGTTAATTTTTTTTTATTGCTTATTAAGATTTCTTTTTCAAAATTTATATTTAGTATTTCTTTTAATGATATTAAGTTTATTTCTTTATCTAAAACTTTTTCTTCTAATATTTGCTGATCTCTTGATAATTGTGCATCTGCTTCTAAAACATCAAATTTTGTTCCAATACCAATATCAAGTTTATTTTGTGCATCTTTTAGGCTTTTAAGAGATAGATCAACGGCTATCTTGGCATTTTTTGCATTTTCTTGTGATTTTAAATAATTATGATACCTAGATTTAGCTTCCTGTATTAAATCATTCTTTTTGATTTCATAATTATTTTTTGCAATTTCATAATTATTTTTTGCTGATTTTATTTCTAAGCCTCGCAGTGGGTCAATTAGATCCCACCTTATGGTAAAAGATGGATTTATTTGTACTTGAGATGTCTTTGTATCTATTGATGAATTACTGTAATTTCTTGAGTAAAGATATTGTGGGAGACCATTTGCATTTAAATCTAAAGAAGGATATCTTTTTGATATTTTGCTTGACAAATTAAAAGACGATGCTTTTACTAACTTTTCTAGAGATTTAAGTTCTAAATTATTTTCTGAAATAATATTTTTAATATCATCAAAATTTATTATTTTTTTACTCAATAAAGTTTTTATTGATTTACTTTTCATTTCAATCAAATCCTCTGCAAAAACTTTTTCAAAAGGAATTGAAGCTAAGCATGGTATTAAAAAATATGTTAGTAAATTCTTAATCATGATTATGTTTTCTTTAGGCAGAATTTAAACCAATTAGATTATTAATAATATCATTTGCTTCATATACAACGTGAATATCGGTATTAAGTATAGTCTCCACCTCACTAATATTTTTATCATCTAAAAATAAGTCACTATTAATTTTCAACATCATTGATGGTATAAAAATTGCTTCACCTAAATCTTTGTTTCTTAATCCAGTAATTAAATCTTCACCTGTTAATAAACCAGTTACTACTTGATCTTGTCCCCAATAAACACTCGGTAATCCATAAAGGTTTATTGTTAATCCTTCAATATTATTTAATTTATTTTTTGTAGGTAATAAAGCTTCATATACTAATTTACCAACAATCCAGCTAACTTTTCTTTCTTTCTTGATTTTTTTTGGGAGCACTTCAGTTTGTGTTTTTAACATACGTAGGAAGGATCTAATTGTCCCAACGCCATTTGATTCTTGAGGCATATTTTCATAGGTTTTATATTCAGGCAAATCTTTTCCAGCTATTAAATACCATTCATCTGATAGCCAGCAAAATCTAGTCCTTATTTTTTTTTTCATAATTTCTTGTATCTTTTCAACTTCATAAATAATTTCTTCTGCATATTCTTTATCTATTGCAACTAAATCATCATTTTCCTGTCTGAATTTTGTTAATCCCACAGGAACTATTGCTACAGATAGCACAGTCTGTTTTTTATCATTATAAAAATTTGATAAATCAAATATGGAATTTTTTAGTATTGATCCATCATTTTTACTTGGGCAAACAACTATTTGGGCATGAATTTGTAAAGAGTTTTTATCAAACCATGCGATTTGTCTTAGTATCTCTCTTGCTTTTTTGTTCTTAAGTAATTTCTCTCTTATGTCTGGATTAGTTGCATGAACTGATACAAATAATGGGGATAATTTTTGATTTTTTATTCTATCCCAGTCGTTTTCTTTCAGGTTAGTTAAAGTCAAATAAGAGCCATATAAAAAACTTAATCTATAATCATCATCTTTTAAGTATAAACTTTTTCTTTTACCAGGAGGTTGTTGATCTATAAAACAAAAGGGGCAATTATTGTTGCATTCTTTAAGAGAATCAAATAGTGCATCTTTGAAGCTTATGCCTAAATTAGAGTCTTGATCTTTTTCAATGGTGATTTCATGAATTTTATTATTTTTATCAATAACAGAAATTTCTAAAATTTCATCACTGATTAATATCTGATAATCTATTAAATCTCTTGGTTTTATTCCATTAATCGTTAATATTGCATCACCTGATTCAAAACCAACATCTCCTGCGATGGAATCTTTCTCTATTGTATCTATAATGGCAGGTCTTATTTTATTATTGTCACTATTTAAATAATCACTTTCTTTCCACACGGTTAAATGAAATTTTCTCTTATTGTTAGTATTCTAAACCTTTAAATGGCTCAAAGCTTATTAAATACTTTTAATATATTTAATATATTCAATTTATTTGCAGTTTGAGTTAATAGGATATTATTCACAGTTAATTCAACTTTAATTAAATCTAAATAAATCATTTTTTCTTTATTAATTCATTGAAAGAAGTTATTACAAAAAATTTGAAAGAAAAAGATAGCAATAAATCTTTATTTATTGAGGACATTCATATTGTTAAAGAAACATACCTCACTCAACCAGGAACTTTAAGATTTTGGTCCTCTTTTTTTGTTATTTTGCCTATATTTTTCCAAGCGCCTTGGGTTAGATTTCAACCTAATAGCGCATTATTATTTACATTGTTTATTTTAGCGATATCAATTTTTTTAACTAGTGAACCCTCCAAGAAATATTTTATTATAGGCTCTTTATTATTTGGTGTTTCTGGTAGTTGGCTTGGCGGCTCATTATTTTGGGGTTGGTTAAGTGCTCATCCTATTCTTCATATTCCTGTAGAAGCAGTTGCCTTACCACTTGCATTAGTTGGATTAGGTACAAAATGGAAAATCGGATCTAGTTTTTATATAGCTTCTTTATTTGGAACTGCAATGACTGATGTAGCAATATTCTTTACTGGTATTATGGATCAATGGATGGAAGTTATTAATGCTGATTCAGATAAAGCTCCAGAAATACTTCAACAGACTTCCGCCAATTTAATTCATTTTAAACCTCTCTTTGTAATTATAATATTAGGCATATTTCTTTGGCTTATCGCCAAAAAGATTGCTAATAATGCTTCTATTGAGTCCTCTAATGGTAGATCTTGCCTAGTAGCAAGTTATGTTTTACAGACAACCTTAATTGTTGATGGAATTTTTGTGTGTTTGGCAATAATTCAACCAAGTCTGAGTGGATTAGTTTAATGCTAAGAGCTCCATTTTCTAAAGATCCAATAGATATTGATAAATGGGATGTAATTGTTATTGGTGCAGGTGCTGCAGGTTTGATGACATCTTTAGAATTGCCAAGTAATTTAAATATTTTACTTTTAAATAGAAATACCAGTAAAAGTTCTTCTAGTAGGTGGGCACAAGGAGGTATAGCTTCAGTTGTAGGACCTGATGATTCATTTGAGTTGCATATTCAAGATACTCTTAATGCAGGAGATGGATTATGTGATATTAAAGCAGTAGAAATGTTGGTCAGGGAAGCTCCAAGTTGTGTAACTAATTTGCAAAAGTTAGGGATGACTTTTGATATGAATTCAGATAAGTTATCCACAACTTTAGAAGCTGCACATTCCTGTAGAAGAGTTTTACATGTGCAAGATAGGACTGGAAGAGCTCTTGTTGAGGTACTAGAAGATCAAGTTGAGAGCAAAAAAAATATTTTGCATTGTAGAGGAGTTAGAGTTACAGAATTATTAGTGAGAGATGGTAGTTGTTATGGTGTGCAAGTATTAGATGGATCTAATTTATATTGGATAAAATCCAAAGCAGTCGTTTTAGCTACTGGAGGTGGTGGTCATTTATTTACTAATACAACAAATCCAGCTCAGTCTGCAGGTGAAGGGTTGGCACTGGCTTGGGAGGCTGGAGCTGAGATTCGTGATGTAGAGTTTATACAATTTCATCCTACTGCTTTAAAATCATATGGAGCTCCCTGTTTCCTCATAACAGAGGCTTTGAGAGGTGAGGGAGCTATTCTTATTGATAAGGATGGGAATAGCCCTGTTAGCCATTTAAAAGATAAGGAATTATCTTCAAGAGATCAAGTGAGTAGAGCTATTATGGAAAATATGGTGAAAAACAATTCTGATAGTGTAGGTTTGGATTTACGATTTATAAATCCAGAAAATATTGTAAAAAGATTTCCAACTATTTTAAGTAGATGTCAAGAATATGGAATTAATCCGCTAAACGAAGTGATTCCAGTTGCGCCAGCTGCTCATTATTGGATGGGGGGAGTCAAAACTGACTTAAATGCTTTAACTTCAATAAGAAATTTATATGCAGTTGGTGAAGTAGCCTCAACTGGAGTTCATGGGGCAAATAGATTAGCAAGTAATTCTCTAATGGAATGTCTTGTATTCGCTAAAAAGCTTGCTTCAATAAAGTTAGATAAAGATTATCAATTTCAAAATATAAAAAGGATTAATAAAGAGTTTATCAAGAATGATTTTAATAAAGATTCCTTGAACAATTTATCTTCAAAAATTGAAAAATTGAGGAAGTCATGTTGGGATTATATTGGTGTATCTCGTTCTGAAAATAATATGAAAAACTTATTAAATGAAGTTATTTTGGAGAATTCTAACTTAACAAGTAATTTGCTTTTACAAGAAATAAAAAAGGTTGATTTTGATCAAAATATTTCTCTTAATGAGAGTAATAGAAGAGCTCTTAATTTATTAATTGATTTACAAAATAGGCAAATCACAACAAGATTATTACTAGAAGCTTCTATTTTTAGGAAGGAAAGCAGAGGTGGGCATTTTAGAATTGATTACCCTAATAAAGATAAACATTGGGAATATCATTCAATTCAAAGTAAAAATAATAATATAAGAAGAAGTTCTATTTAAGGTTATTATTACCTGAATATCCAGTCAATTCTGCGAGCTCTTTTAACTCTCTTGTTCCACTATAGATAATATTATCAATTTCCCATGAAGGGAAACCTTCTATCCCTTTCTCTTGACATAGTTTGTATTTATTGTCTACTCCATCTTTTGCACACTCAACTATATTTAATTGTTCTACTGCTTCTTTACCAAAGAGTTGTTTTTGATCATGACAATGAGGACACCAATAAGCGCTGTACATAGTAATATTTTTTTTACTTAGATATTTTGCAAAATTAATTTTTTCTTGTGAACTTAATGTGGTTATGGGAGGTGATATTTTTTCTGTAGAGATTCCGATTTGTTGAGCTTTCGCTGGATCAACTTGATTAGACCAAATCAATCCACCTATAAGTATTGTAAATGAAATAATTAGACCTCTATAAAGCATAGTTTCTCGATTTTCAAACCTTGCTCCAATGATAGTGATAATAAATATTGAAAAGGATAAAATTGCGGAAAGCAGACAAAAAAAACAAAAAGACTGGATTTTGATAAACATAATAGATATCAAAAGCATGCTAAATGTTGATGAACCACAAGATATTAAATATAAAATCCACCATAAAGATCTAAATAATTTATTTTTTGGAGATATTAATTTTATGGACAGAATTAATGTGCATAAAAGTAATAAAGTATAAGTAATTAAGCCTGCCAGAGAAAGAGGTATATTAAGCTGATTGTTTTGATAAAGCGTTCCCCATGGGCTATTGAGTACTGCTTCACATCCGTTTTTAACGCCTGGGCAAGATAATGAGTTGAATAATCCCCAGTTTTTTAAAGTTATCGATCCAGTATCAACTATTCCAATAGTACTAAGTATTGCTATCGCTATCTTTGGCCATTTCAAATGTGATTCTTTTTTTCTTTTTAAAGAATTAAAATTCATGAAATTTAAAATTAAGTTTATAAGCTATTTTAACTAGCTTTACTAATTAATTAAAAAATAAATTTTTAAGATTAGTTTCTTATATTAATTTAATTGCTCTTAACAACTTATCCAAAGCAAATGCCATTCCAAAGCCAAAAGCTAAAAAGGAAATATAAAAAATTATGTTCATAAAATACTCTATTTTTTATAACTTAGCATTTTGATTTAAATTTAATCAAATGTGTTTAAATTCTTAATCTTGAATATAAATTTTGCTCTTTAATAGGCATTCTTCTGCTTTTTGCAATTCTCTTCCTAAATATAATGCATGATCTAATTTTGAAATTAAATTATTATTTTTTTCTGTAATAAGTATTCCTAATTCTTTGGCTGTTCGCCCAAAAAATATAGCATTATATTTTCTCTTTTCTTTTGAATCACACTTAATTGGTTTATTAGTTTTTGGGTCTATGGCAATACCTCTATCATCGATATTATTTAAATAATATTCTGCAATAATTTCTTGATTTATGAGATCCGCTTTAATAATGAAATAACCTTTACTATCAAGTTCTATCGGTCTTTTTGATAAATTCCCATCAATACTATAAATTTTATTTTTCAAATCCTCTGAATCCATCCGCCCAATGATCTGAAATATTATTATACTTTATCATCAATATTGCATCTATGATTTAGATTATTATGCTGCTAATTCTATAAGAAAATATATTTATAGATAATTTATTCTAATTTTGATAACTATGAATAAAAAAAAGAATTTAGTTTTTACTCTTTACTTTTAATAGGACAAAATATTATTAATTTGAGAATCTATTCAACTTAATAATAAAAATTAATAATAATTAGGCTGTACAAATTATTTTCTGAAAGGGATTGAATCATTTTCTATCTTTATTTCATTAAACTTTAATAAATTTGTTTTATTTAACCAGTCAATAATAATATTTTCCATATAAGGATTGAACCACTTATGAAGACTAATAGTTGGCTTTGCGAGAAACCCTCTTCGCCGCTTCTGTTGTCCTCCTGCCCCAGGATCAAAATATCTTACTTTATTTTTAATAGCCCATTCAATTGGTTGGTAGTAGCATAATTCAAAATGAAGATTATTAATATCTCGAATGCTTCCCCAATATCTACCCCAAAGCTTTTCTTGGTTTTTAACACACATTGACATGGCAATTGGTCGTTTTGATTCATTATCTAAGGCACTAAAAATTAGTAAATTTTCTCTATTGTTTAAGATATTCTCAAAAAAATTTAAGGTTAGATATTTACTTCCCCAAACTCCCCATCTTAAGCAGTGCTTTTCATAAAATGAATGCATATTTTTTACTATATTTAAGTTGATATTTTCATCTGTATTGATTTCTATATTGATATTATTTGAGAGTAAAGATTTTCTCTCTTTCTTTATATTTTTTCTTTGATTTGAATTAAATCTTTTTAAGAATTCTTCAAATGTATTTTCACCAAGAGATTCCCACTCACTTCTTGTATTAATCCATTTATGATATCCAAGATTTATTAATAATTCTCCCCATTCATTGTTAATGTATAGGAAATTGCAGCTTAAAATATCATTTTTTTTAGCAAAAATTTCGATATATTCAATTAGTAATTTAGTAATCTCTTCTTTATCTGCTTTGTTACTATATAAAAATTGATAGCCTTCTATTGGACTATAAGGACTCATTCCAATAAGTTTTGGATAATATTTCAAGTTAAGATCTTTAGCTAATCTTGCAAAAGGGCTATCAAATATAAATTCACCATAACTATGATTCTTTAAATATAAAGGAGCTATTCCACATAATTCTTCTTTGGCAAAGATCAGAAAATATATTGGTTGCCAACCAGTCTCCTGCGCTACACTTTTTGAAGTTTCAAGATTTAATAACCAATCCCATGAATAAAAAGGGTTTTTTATTGATTTTGATAATTTGTTCCAATCATTTTTTTTAATATCTTTTATTGATAATTTAATTTCTATTTTATAGTTATCAGGATTCATGAATTTTTTATACTGATCTTTTATTTAATTCTTTCTTTTAATGTAATGAATAAAAACCTCATTTGTTTCTAATTTTTTTTGGGATTTTATTATCCATTTATTTTTATGATTAAATATTTTACTTTTCTTTTCAGAAGGTATCCAAGAAAATTCCCCACCAATAATTATTGGACAAAAGGTAATTTTAATTTCATCAATTAGATTTTCTTTAGCGAAAGAATTAATCAACTTAGAGCCACCAAGTAAACCTACCGTTCTTAGGCCTTCTTTCCATAAAATATTTAATGTTTTTGCCCAGTTCTCTTTAAAGTTTAACTCTTTTTCAAAGTTATAAGATGTTTTTTTTTCTTTCTTAGTAGAATTAATAAGCCATCTAGATATTGGTTGTTTGAAATAAGGCCAATTAATAGAGAAGTTATTAACATTACCAACCACGATTGAAATTGGTTGGTAGTTAGATATTATCTTTTTACTATCATTAATTTCTTTGATTAAATATGTGCTTTCATGAGCCTTTAATGTTCCTGAGCCAAAAAGAGTAGCATCAAGCATATTTAGCGAATGATTTAGCAATAGTTTGTCTTCATCGCTTCCTATATCAGCTTTCCCCCCATGCGGAAAAGAAATTCTTCCATCTAAGCTTGAAGCAATAATAAGAATTATGCTTGGTCTTTTCAAGTCTGAGTTACTAAAGAATTTTCGAGGTTAATTTGCAAAGAATTTGGAATGTTTTGCTCAACATAAATTTCTGCTGCATTATTTGGGCTTTCTTGTAGCCTAACTTTATGCAAATTTGCTCCAATGTTTTTTATGGGAGAAGATAATATATCTGAAATATATAAAGCAATATTTTCGCATGTTGGGACACAAGTTTTGAAGAATGCAATATCTTTATTTAAAAATGTATGATCTAATTGTTCAACTACCAGATCATCTATTATTGTCTGTAATGAAGGTAAATCGCATATCATTCCAGTCCTTTGGTCAATTTTCCCCCTAACAGTTACATCGAGAATGTAGTTATGCCCATGTCCATTTACTCTGGCACATTTTCCATAAATTTTTTTATTTTCATCAAAGGAGATTTCTTCTTTTGCCAATCTGTGTGCCGCAGCGAAATGAGTTTGAACTGTTAATAAAGCTTCCATTGGTTTTCCGTAGTAATCAGCCCATAGATTAGGGTTCTCATAAAGTCTCAGAGAAGTAAGAGGCAAATCATTTTTTAAACGGTTCCAAATCACACTGATGATAGCTTCAGTTGTAGGAAGTATGCCTTTATCATTGCTCATATCAAATTCAGGCCAGACATCATTTAAAAAACGAAAATCTAATTGACCAGTCACTTTATCTTTGATGGAATGTTTGACATCTGAGAGATTTAAAACCATTCCATCTGAATCAAGTTCTCCACCCATTGATACAATTAATTCATAATTATGACCATGACCTGGAGAAAGACTGCACTTTCCAAAAAGAGCAAAATTTTCTTCTGGACTTTTTTCAGGGAGCCAATATCGATGGCTTGAACTGAAACAGGCACGACGAGTAATGACGCATGCACGTCCTTTTCCATGTTTTGAATAGGAAGTAGTAATTGCCATTTGTACCTGTAATAATACTATCTTAGAGTCTCAAACACTTTTTTGTCTGTATGAAGTCAAATTTTTTAGATAAGATCAAACAAAAATTACTTGGAAGAAGCATTTTTTTGATAGGTATGATGGCTTCTGGTAAATCAAAAACAGGACCAAAACTTGCAGAACTATTAAATTATAAGTTTATTGATCTTGATTTACTAATAGAAAAAGTTGCAAAAAAATCAGTCAGAAAAATCTTTAAAGAAGATGGCGAGCAAGTTTTTAGAGATATTGAAACATTATGTCTGAAGGAAATAATAAAAGTTCATTCACTTATAATATCTACAGGTGGGGGAATTGTTCTAAGCAAGGAAAATTGGGGAATTCTTAGCCAAGGCATAACTGTCTGGATGGATATTGATGAGAAAGTTGCTTTAGAGCGATTATCAAACGACCTTAATAAAAGACCACTTCTTTTAGAAGGTGACATTAAGAAAAATTTTATTAGGATATATAACTCTAGAAAAAATTTATATGATCAAGCCGATTTAAAAGTCAAAATTATTCATGACAGTGTAGAAAAAGTTGTTGAAAAAATAATTATTGAGCTAGATTCGAAAATAAATCATTAATCAGGATCAATTCTTACAGCAAACCATTTGATAACATAACCGGATTTTATTTCTAATTCACATGTATCGTCTAGAAATTTTGAAATATTACTTTCCTTTTCAAAGTTTACATTTTGATCTATTGTTGGAAAATCAACTTCTAATAACCATTTTTTTAACCAATTAATAGCTTCCTCTCTAGTAACTATTTGTTCTTTTTTTTCTGGTTCCAATAGAACAAAATGTTCTACAGATCTAATCAAAGGATTTGACATGATAAAAAAAATTTCTAGTCTTCTTATAATATTTATTTTACAGCTTTCTTTTTGTAATGATTTAATTGCCTTACCTGATTCGACTGTAAAACAATTTTTAATCAATAGAGAAAAACAATATCCTCAATGGTATCTCTCAAAATTGAAATATACTAATCTTGAAAAAGATTTAATATACCCTGATTGGTTTGAAGGTAGTTGGATCGTTGAATCAAGAAATTCAAACGACCTTGAGGAGGATCCTTTAATTTATAAAGTTAAATTTTTTAAAAATAATGATGGTGAGGTCGTTGGTGATAGATTAGAAAATTCTAAGTCAATTGGCAAAGCAATTTATGGAAAAAATTTAATAAATATAAAAAAAGATCCTAGCTCTTTTAATAATCAAATAATTTACCTAGCTGATGAAGAATATATTGAATCAAGGGTTGTTGGTCGTAATCAAATATTTGATTCAGATCTTTTTTTCTCAGATGAATTCTTTATTCAAACAACTCATAAAGAAGGAATCTCGAGAATTAATCAGGTTGAAGTGATGAGTAAGTTTTTCAGATGTCCTGAAAATCAACATTTATATAATGACAAATATTCAGATATTTGTGGATTACAATATGTTGGCACTTATGGTTCAAAAATTGGTGATTTAAATCTTAAGGCAATTACTACTAACCAATACAAATTAAATTTTAGATCTGGGGATCAATAACTTTAGATACTAATTCTTCTAAATTATCCCTCCATGAAAATAGATTTTCTAAGTAAGGATTATTGATAAATTCCGGAGAACCTTGACCAGAAAGAATTGGACCAGCAGAAGTTGGAAATTTTAAAAGTGATAATTGAGCTGCTAATGAAATATCAGCAATTGATAAACTATCTCCAACTAGAAATTGTTTATTATTTAATGATTTAGATAAAGATTCCAAGATCTTCTGTAAATCAATAATATTGTCATTAGATAAGATAAAATCGGAAATTTTACTCAAATTATCAAAAGGAATTACATTAAATAAACCCTTAACAGTTGCGGGAATTTCTTCAGGAAGTAAAGCTGTTCTTAAACTTTCATTTTCCAATGCAGATTTTATAAGTATATTTTTACAAGTTAAAGCCATAGTAGTATCTGCCCAATCCTCTATTATCTTTGCTTGACTGAGAAGTGTAGGATCTTCTGGGAAAAGCTTATTATTATTATTCTTTTTATCAATAAATTCGCAAATAGCAGAAGAATCACTAACAATTTGATCATTATCATCTTTAATTATAGGAAGTTTTTT
Source organism: uncultured Prochlorococcus sp. (assembly GCA_964397895.1). GTDB lineage: Bacteria > Cyanobacteriota > Cyanobacteriia > PCC-6307 > Cyanobiaceae > Prochlorococcus_A. The sequence continues at coordinate 9,981 of CAYNKY010000010.1, read as the reverse complement.
TTGTCCAGATAATTGAAAAATTTCAATTTGTCCAATTCCAGGAGTTATTTCTTCTGTTCGATAATTAATTTTTTTTGAATCGAGAGCCATTCGTACTTTTAAGCAAAAGGCACTATGTCTAAATTGATATAATGTGTACATAAAACTAAAGTTTTTAAAAACTTAGCTAAAAAAGTATTCAATTTGTGGTATTTATGGGCGAATTCTTTTCAAATGTTGCTAGATATCCAAAATATTTGATTTCGATAATTGTAGGAGGCTTGGTTGCTTTATTGGGTCCATTATTTAAGAATATCTCAAATCCAATCAAAGCTATTGCATTAATTTCCTCAGTTATAAGCTCTTTAATTACAATATACTTCGTTTTGAAAGCGATGACTAACCCAAGTATTATTTAAAAACCATGTCTAATAATCGTCGTGTTCAAAAAGTTTCATCTCTTTTAAAGAAGGAAATAAGTATTATTTTAATGAATGATTTAGATGATAATTTTGTAATAGATAATTTTTTATCTATCACTAATATTGAACTATCCAATGATTTACAGCATTGCAAAATTTATATAAGTTGTTCTAGTGAAGATACTCATGCAGATAATATAGTTAATAAACTAAATCAATCAAAGGGCTTAATTAGGAATTTATTGTGTAAAAGAATTGAGATGCGAAGAGTACCTGAAATTGTTTTCAAGAAAGATAGTGTAATTTATAAAGGATTATCTGTGCTCAAGATATTAGATCAGATAAAAGCTGAAAATAATAATAAATAGTTAATAATGATTGAGCCTGATTTTAATCTTAATAATAGAAAAATTGCTATCACAAGAGCAGCTGACTCAATAAGCGATGTTAAAAATTTATTTGTAAGGAAAGGAGCAAAAATATTTGAGTTTCCTAGTTTAATAATTCAATACCCAGAGGATCTTAGGCCTTTAGATAAAGCAATATCGGGCATCAACTCTTTTCATTGGTTAATTTTTTCCAGTAGTAATGGAATTAAGTTTATGAATAAAAGATTGGTTAGTAATGGTTCTTCACTTAAAGAATTTGCGAAAAATATAAAGGTCGCAGTTGTAGGAGTAAAAACCTCTCAATCTTTGAATAAACTAGGTATTGAAGCTGATTTCGTCCCATCAGATTTCGTTGCCGATAGTTTATTGGAAGAATTTCCAATATCTCCAAAAGATTTGAGAATACTAATACCAAGGGTTCAAACAGGTGGCAGAAATATCATTGCTGAAAAATTCATTAATTTGGGGGCTTTAGTTACTCAAGTGGCAGCCTATGAATCAATTTGTCCCGACTCAATACCTCAAGAGACACTAGATACTTTTAAAAATAAAACTATGGATGCAATAATATTTTCTAGTGGTAAAACAGTTGATAATTCAGCTTATCTACTTAATAAATACTTAGATGAAGATTATAAATCTCTTTTAAGTGAGGTTAAATTATTCAGTATTGGTCCTCAAACTTCATTAGCTTGTAAAAAACAATTTGGACGAGTTGACGGTGAGGCAAATGAATATACTTTTGAAGGATTACTTGATTTAGTATTAAAATATTTTAATTAGATATTTTAAGATTATAATTTTTTTCGACAAGATTTTTAAATCTATCTATATTTGCTTGTAATTCGTTGGTTACCATCTTACCTAATATATTTTCTTCCATTAAACGAGCTATCATTTTTGGTAATTCATAAGTTACAGATAGGTTTACAGAAGTAGATATTTCATTATTGGATTCAAAGATAACAGAACCTTTTGTAGGTAATCCTCCAATAGACTCCCATTTAAGTTTTTCCCATTCTATTCTTTCAGTGATCTTTGCCTTCCATTTAAATCTAAAACCATTTGCAGCTAATGTCCATTCTGTTAGATCAGGTAAGGTAGATGTTTTTTGGTCGATTGTCTTAACAGATTCAATCCAACTCATCCAAAGAGGCATTGAATCCAAATCGCTCCAAGTGTGCCAAACTGCTTCCAGAGGAGCGTCAACTATTGTAATAACATCATGCTTTAGCCAAATACCCATAATAATTAGCCTACTGATGTATTCTTTGCTAAGTTTGCTTTTCTGTCAAGCATTGCAGATGCAGCTAAATGACCACTCATCGTGGCGCCTTCCATTGAATCTATGTAATCTTGTTGCGTATAACTTCCTGCTAGATAAAAATTTTCTATAGATGTTTTTTGGTTTGGTCTGAATGGATCCATACCTGGAGATTCTCTATAAAGAGATTGGGGGATTTGTACTACATTGCTCCATAATAGTTTTAAGTTTTTTGCAGATGGAAAGAGTCTTCGAACTTCTTTATCAATCTCTCCAGTGATTTTTTCTTTCGATCTTCCCATCCATTTATCTCCAGGAGTTAAAACGCATTGTAATAGTGAGCCCATATTTTCTCTCCTATAGTCCTCTGGACTTGTCAGAGCCAAGTCTGCGAAACAACTAAAAGAAGCATCAGCAGAATATAAGAGATTATCTAATCCAGAAGGACTATCTAAATTAGAATTAATATTTTCCATTTCTGTTACCCATCCATCATATCTTAGTTGAATTGTTGCGACAGCAACAGCTCTTAATTTTTGCATTCCTTCAAATTCTTTGAATTTATACCATTCTTTTGGGATGATTTTTTTTATTCCTGGAACATCGCATGCAGCAAGATATTTATCAGCAGAAATATATCTTTCTCCTTTTGAAGTTTGTAATTTTAATTCCTTTACAATGAAATTGGATGAATCGTTTGAGTATATTATTTCTTCAACTTTATGATTTAAATGGATTTTGGCTCCTTTATTTTGTATGTAGTCAACTATAGGTTTAGTTAACCATTTATGAGGAGAACCTTTAAGTAAATTAAGCTTAGATGCTTCTGTTTTTGCAGCAAACATCATAAATATCGTCAACATACAGCGAGCGGAAATATCTTCACAATTAATAAAACCTAATGCATAAGCAATTGGATCCCACATCCTTTCAAGACTCCTTATACTTCCACCATGGTTTAAAAACCAATCTTTAAAACTTATCCTGTCAAGTTCTCGAATAATTACCATTGCCCCTTCATAATCAACTAGTCCACGTACAATTGGACTTGTACCTAAAGCCAAAGCATTTCTTATTTTGTCGACAATAGTGAGTTGCTCTGTAGTAAAAAATGCCTTTAAACCATTAAATGGAGCGCCTAAAGCGAACCTGAAATCTAATGATTTTAAATTGCCTCCTTTGTTTATGAATAAATGAGTGTGATCTTTAGGTAATAAATTATCAATCGCTCCTACCTTTTGCATTAATTTGAATAAATTAGCGTAGTTATAAAAAAATACATGTAAACCCATCTCTATGTGATTACCATTTTTGTCTTCCCAACTACCAACTTTACCTCCCCAAAAAGAGCGGCTTTCATAAATTTCAACTTCATGCCCTGCGTCTACTAAATCTACAGCAGCTGTTAAACCTGCTAATCCAGAACCAACTATTGCAATTTTCACGTTTTTTCAATAAATTATAACAAATAGATTATGGTTAATGCATGTAACATGCATCTACATCGTTATTTTTATATTATTAACAATATAGACTTCCTGTTATGACTGATAGTAAACTCGATAATAAACTAAAAAACTCTGATGATGGGAAAGGGATACTCATCACTGATACTGCAATTCATCAAATATCAATGTTAATAAAAAATCAGATAGAAAAAAAGGCTCTCAGGGTTGGAGTAAGATCTGGAGGATGTAGTGGAATGAGTTATACAATGGATTTTATTGCTGAAGATCAAATCAATTCAGATGATAAAATCTATCATTATTCACTAAGCGATAGTGTTTCTTTTCAAGTTGTTTGTGATCCTAAAAGTCTCCTATATATATATGGAATGCAATTAGATTTTAGTACTGATTTAATTGGTGGAGGTTTTAATTTCACAAATCCTAATGCATCCCAAACCTGTGGCTGTGGTAGTTCTTTCTCCGTTTAATATAAATCTTGTGATTTTATGAATGACATTGAAACTGACTTTAATTCTGCTCTATCTAAATATCATTCAGGGGAAGATTTAAATATTATTGTTGAAGATTTTCAAGCAATTATTAATCAAATCCCTAACCATTTTGCTGCATGGACTTGCTTGTCATGGCTTCAACTCCTACTCAAGAATAATGAGCAAGCATTAGTAATAGCTAAGCAAGCTGTGAAATTGAACGGGCAAGACCCTCAAGCAAGGTTAAATCTTTCTTTAGCTCTTTTAGCCACAAATACAAAAGGCGTAAGAGAACATATTGATTTAATTAAAAGAATCATTTTAATGGCACCTGAATTAGCAGAAGAATTAAAAACATCTATTGAAGATGGTCTTGAAAGAGATCCAGATTGGAAAGAATTACAGAAAGTTAGAAAGTGGTTGGAATTATAAATTTGGCAAGGTTTTTGTTACTTAGTAATGGACATGGTGAGGATCTATCGGGAAGTTTATTGGCCAAAATATTAATAGAGCAAGGTAATCAAGTTGATGCTTTACCGATTGTGGGTCATGGTCAACATTACCAAAAGTTTAATGTACCAATAATTGGAAATACAAAGTTGTTTAGAACTGCTGGACTGGGATATAACACCCTTAGAGGAAGATTAGATGATTTATTTAATGGGCAAATTATTTATTTACTAAAGCAATTATTCTTGGTTTTTAATATAAAAAATAAATATGATTATTTTTTAGTGGTAGGGGATATTGTACCTATCTTTTTTTCATGGATTTATAGAAAAAAATTTTTTATTTATTTGGTTGCTTATTCAAGTCATTATGAAGGTAAATTAAATCTTCCTTGGCCATGCAAGTTTTTCTTAAAGACAAATAAATTAAAAAAAATTTATGCAAGAGATCACCTTACAGCTATTGATTTAACTAATCAGCTAAACAGAGAGGTTTCTTTTTTAGGTAACCCATTTATGGACGGATTAGGACCTTTGGTTTCTGAAGAATCAAATAATAGTTTTACTTTGGCTTTTTTACCTGGAAGCAGAATGCCTGAATTATTAAATAATTTTGATTTAATGTTAGAACTAATAGATGTTATTTCAAATAATAAATTTTTTCAAAAGATCCAATTAGATTTTGCTTTGATAGATGATTTCACTCAATCAAAAGTAGAAAAATTAATTCAACATAGAAACTGGCAATTTAAAAAAAGTCATGATCCTACCAAATTAAAATATAAGTTTAATTATGCAAATATTAATTTTAGATGGCAATCCTTTAACGAAATTTTAAAGAATTCTAATTTAGTTATCAGTATGTCTGGAACAGCTGCTGAGCAGGCCATAGGTTTATATAAACCAGTTATTCAACTGGAAGGTAATGGACCACAATTTACTAAATCATTTGCTGAAGCTCAAAGAAGATTATTAGGGGAATACGTTTTTTGTGCTACACAATACTTTACTAAAGAAGAACAAATAAATAATACATTAGACTTAATATTAAAGGTGATTTACTTGATGAAATTAGATTCAAACTTCTTATTAGATTGTAAGAATAATGCAAAGACTAGGATTGGAGATATTGGTGCTAGTGAAAGAATTTTAAATAACATTGAATATTTTATTTCAAATGAAAAGTAATAAATTTAATTCAAAGTTTAAAACACTGATAGATAATTTTTTTATATTAAACTTATTTTTGGTGATTTTAAGTTCAATCTTTTTTCTATTTGCACTTATGATGCAAATTAATGGATATACATTATTTCTTAGCTTTTTTAGAAGGATTTGGGATCCCTTTATCCTTTCTAGTATTACTATTTTAATAACAAGCGCAGTTTTAAGCGGAATTACTTCTTGGTTAAAGAATAAAGTGCTTCTTGAAGATAAGGATATCTGAATTTATACTTGTTTTTAAGTTTAAAACTGATAACTTTTTGGCCCTCAAGAACAAGCTTAGCTCCATCTCCTAATATGATTTTTAGTGTTTTAGCTGGAACTGGTAAAAGATTAGGCCTTTTTAGACATTTAGCTAGTACCTTGGAAAAATCTTTCATCTTTACTGGTTGTGGTGCTACTGCATTAAGTACCCCTGCAAATCTTTTATCTTCTACCGCATTGGCTATCAAACCACAAAGGTCATCTCTATGAATCCAGCTCATCCATTGATTCCCATCACCTATAGGCCCACCTAAACCAATTTTAAATATAGGCAACATTTTACCTAATGCTCCTCCATTTAATCCTAGTACTATACCAATTCTAAAAATTACAAGTCTGGTAAAGAAGGGTTTTTTGAGAGCCTCTTCTTCCCATTCCCTGCAAACATTGGCTAGAAAATCATTTCCGCAAGGACTATTCTCAGTAAATTCATCATTTAGGCTACTTCCATAGAAGCCAATTGCAGATGCATTGATTATTACTTTAGGATTAATTTTCAGTCTTTTTAGATTTTCCATTAAATTTTTTGTAATTATTACCCTACTTGATTTAATTTCTATTTTTTGTTCACTTGTCCATCTTTTGTCGGCAATAGGCTCTCCTATAAGATTTATAATCCCATCACAACTTCTTAGTTGATTTATAAATTTTTCATCGAACCAGGTTTTTTTATTAGCCAGATTTAATTTTAAAAAAGATATTTTGTCAAGTGGAATATTTTTTTTTGTCTGAGTGATATCTTTTCTACTTACAACACATAAATCATGTCCTTCTTTTATTAATTTTGGAATTAATTTTTCTCCAATAAAACCTGTACATCCTAATAATAATAAACGCATTGTTTGAAATAGTCATTTCTAAACAATAGAGAATTTTTTTATATATCGTTAATCAAATTATTAAATTCATAATTTATGTTTCTGAAATGTATTTTTAAATCTTATTTACTCAATAATTAAAAGTAAATTATTTTTTTATAATGTCAGATTCAATTCCTAAAAAACCTCTTAAAAAAGGAAGTTTAGTTGTAGTTGATAGAAGTAAATATTTAGATAGTGTGGAGTCCCTAGCCAGTGATAATGACTTACCAAATTATGTTTTTGATGGACCAGGAGAGATATTAAGTGTTAAAGACGAGTATGCTCAAGTTAGATGGAGAAGACCAGTTCCAGATGTATGGTTTAAATTGGAACAACTTAAGGAATATATAGAAGTATAGTGATATTCAAAAAGAAATATTTTTCTTATTTGATATCATTTTTCTTTGTATTATTTTAGCCTCTTTCATCATTTGTTTTCCGTCAAACAAATAATCGTCTACATAACCTTCTGTATATCGATCAAGTTCATCAAGAGCATCCTGAACTTGCGAAAAACAATGATATAAATCTACACCTAAATTTGAGATAGAACTTGGTACTGCATTAGATTTAAAAAGGGATGAAGATTTATCAATTTTTTTTCTACTATCTTCAATATACTTACAAAACGATTCCATTAATTTTTCATCGTATGGATCTGCTGAAAGATTTTTTATTTCATTATTTAGAGGTTTGATAACTTGATTAAGGACTCTATTTATTGGTTGATAAACATTTTTAAACCAAAATTTTATATCATAATCTTTTGAAGCAGAATTATTTGCCTGTTTAACTTTAATAGATAAATTACTGGAATTATCTATTTGTGTTTTAATAAAACTTAGTTTTCGGTCGAAATCAGCTTTTTTCTCATGATCATTTAATGTTTCCCAGGCATTCTGAATTGCTAAAAATCTTTCATGATTACCACCTGTATCGGGATGATATTTCTTTGCAAGTAAGCGATATGCTGATTTAATTTCTTCCTTTGTAGCATTATCCTTGAGACCTAATTCTGAGTAGTAATTTTTCATAAGTTAAATATTATAAATAACCATCCTTCCTGGCACTAATTGATGTATTTGCATCAAACATAGCAGTTGATAAATATCTTTCTCCGAAACTAGGAAGTATTACTATTAACTTTTTATTCAAAAGTTCTTCCCTTTCTCCAACTTTAATAGCAGCTGCAAGGGCTGCTCCACTACTAATCCCAGATAATAGACCTTCCATTTTTGCTAACATTCTTCCAAAATAAAAAGCTTCATCATCATCAACTTGGATTATTTCATCAATAAATTCTTTTCTTAAGACTTTTGGTATAAAACCTGCACCAATTCCTTGAATTAAATGAGATCCAGGATTCTCTCCTGATATAACTGCACTCTTCTTAGGCTCAACTGCATAGATTTTGCAATCAGGATTGACTCTTTTAAGAAAAGAGGCACAACCAGTTACAGTTCCACCAGTACCTACTCCTGTAACCAAACCATCCACCTCATGACCGGATTGTTCCCATATTTCTTTTGCAGTTGTTCTCTCATGAATCTCAGGATTAGCAGGATTTTCAAATTGATTGAATTGGAAACTATTGGGAATAGTATTTGTTAGTTCATTCGCTAAATCTAGAGCGCCTTGCATCCCCTCTTTGCCAGGTGTTAGTTGTAATTCTGCTCCATAAGCTCTCAACATAGCTCTTCTTTCTATGCTCATAGTATCTGGCATAGTTAGAATTAATTTATAGCCTTTAGCGGCACAAACCATTGCTAAAGCGATGCCTGTGTTTCCACTTGTAGCCTCTATAAGAGTTGTTTTATTTGGTGAAATCAGACCTTCTTTTTCAGCTGAAACAAGCATGGAATAAGCTATTCGATCTTTTACGGATGAGGAAGGATTGAAACTTTCTAACTTCGCAATTATTTCGGGGTAAGACTTAAAGTGTTTTCTAATTCTGTTGAGTTTTACTAAAGGGGTATTCCCAACAAGGCTTGTAATATTATTTGCGATAGTCATAGAATTTTCAATTTATAATTATTTATTTATGACTAATACCATAATAATGAAATTTATATTGCTTGAAAGATAATTATTCAATAAAAATAAGTTCTTCTATAATGCCATTTTAGTAGTTACCCTGTATTTAGTAATAAAAAAGTCTATGTACACTTTAGAATTAACTCTTAGATATTCTCCGTTCCCTATCTCAATCCAAAAAAAAGAGTATGATGAAGTTTGTCAAATTTTTGAAAATATCAAAAATGCTATGACAGATTTTAATAATTCAGCTTTGATTGATTTGAAATGCGAAAAAATAAATAATAAATCTGTAGCTGTCCTATCAAGGGAAATAATTGCGGTTCAAATTTATGAGAAATCAGCAATTGCAGGAGGTTCTAAAAGACCAGGCTTTTCTTTAGATGTTTAGATAATGATTAAAGATCTTTCTTTGAATTTCAGAAATGATAATAATTTAATCTTTAAAAATGTTTTTTTTTCATGGCCAGGAAAGAAAGATTCTATTATTAGAAATTGCAGTTTTTCACTTTCAAATGAAGGCTTTTGCATGTTAGTAGGAGAAAATGGCTGCGGAAAAAGTACTCTGATTAAACTAATTAAAGGTATTCTTAAACCCACTAGAGGATATATCGAAAGTCCTCCTAATATTTCATTAGTGTTTCAAAATCCTGATCATCAGATTTTGATGCCTACATGTGGCAGTGAATTAACTTTAAATATCAAGCAGAGATTGAATAAAAAAGATTTAGATTCTAAGCTGAAAAAAAGTTTATCTACAGTTGGTTTGAGAGGCTTTTTAAAAAGGCCAGTTCATACTTTAAGTGGCGGGCAAAAACAGAGATTAGCAATAGCATCAGCCTTAATAAGTGATAGTAATTTTATACTAATGGACGAACCTACTGCCTTTTTAGATAATGTTAGTCAGCAAAAAATACTCACTATTATTAAGTCTTTAACAGAGAATAAAAACCGCCCCTTAAATGTTTTATGGATAACTCATAGATTAGATGAATTGAAATATGCAGATAAAGTCGCTCTCATGAAGAATGGTCAATTGTCGTCTTGGGAAAAACCACAATATTTTCAAATATGATTAATACCCCTTGTCATTGGGTACGTAGAAGAGTTAAATTTTTAATATTCCTCGGTAGCTCAGCGGTAGAGCGATCGGCTGT
>CAYNKY010000009.1:0-31196 GCA_964397895.1 uncultured Prochlorococcus sp. | reverse complement strand
TGGTATGGGAATGCCTGGTATGGGTGGTATGGGAATGCCTGGTATGATGTAATTTAATACATACCAAAAATATCTTATTTACTTTTGAATAATTACTTCAAAAATCAACTAATTTAAATTGGTTAAATATAATTTAATTGTTTAAAATGGCTCTCACTATTAAATTAAAAAAAATTATGATAATTTTTTATTCAATAAAGGTCTAATTATAATCAAGGAAATTATTGTTAATAGAAACAAAATCATAATGCAGTTTCTGCAAGTTAATTCACCATATGGAGCATTTAAAGCAACTAAATCCAAATTAATATTTGATGAGTAAGCAAATCTTATTGGTTCTATTGCGAATGTTAAAGGATTAAAAGAAGCTAACCATCCAAGCCATGCAGGCATAAAAGAAATAGGTGCTAATGCAGTGCTAGCAAAGAGAAGGGGTAGATTTACCACAAAAATCAAAGCTATTAACTCTATGTGGCCTGGGAGAACAAAAGCTAAACATAAGCTAATAGAGGTAACAAAAAGAACCAATAAAATTAAAGTAATAAATACAATACCTAATCCAAGAAAATCGGGGAACCCATATCCAAGGAAAAAAGAAATCATCATAATTGCAATGCTTTGAACAAAACTTAAAATTGTAATATATAAAAAAGAAGATAATACTATAGATAACCTGCTTGATAAAGGTGCAACTAATAGCCTATTAAGGAATCCAAATTCTCTATCAAACATTAGCGGCAAACCAGAATTCAAAGCTCCACTAAAAGCAGTAAAAACGATTAAGCCAGCTCCTAAAAAATTTCCATATGAATCTACACCAGGGAGAAAATCTTTTGGCGCATTAGAAAATAAAGCTCCAAATAAGAAGAGCCAAATTATTGGTTGCAAAATACCTGCCAAAAGAGTAGAAGGTCTTCTTTTTAATTGAATAAATAATCTATTTGTTAATGCAAAAGTTTCTTGATATAAGAAATAAAAATTATATTGCTTTAGTTCCATTTTTAAGAAATGTATATATTTATTATAGAGGGAAAATCAAATCAGATCTTAAATTATCTCATAGATTGTTTTGATTCTTTTTTAAGATCTCTTTTCCCAGCCATTGATATTTCAGCATCCTGCAATGTCTTTCCAGTTGCCTGCAAATAAACATCATCCAAGCTAGGCTGACTTTGAGTTAGCGAAAAAATTTCATATTTTGAAAATGCTAATTCAACTTTTAGTTTAGTTAGCAAATCTTTTTCCTTTTCAGCTATAAAATTAAGAGAATATCCTTGGGAACTATTTACAACTATCTGGCTTATTCCAGGAATATTAGCTAAGATTTTTTTGACTTTTTCAGATTCTTCATAAGAGCTAAATTCTCTAACTTTTAATGAGATTCTATCCCCACCTAGTTTATTTTTTAATTCGCTTGGATTACCCTGATCTATAACTTTTCCATCATTTATGATTACAACGTTATCAGATAAAAAGTCTATTTCATCTAAATAGTGACTACTCAAAATTATAGTCATGCCGTTTCTCTTCAAACTTTCTAAAAGTGACCAAATAATATTTCTACTTTCTATATCAAGTCCAACTGTAGGCTCATCTAATATAAGAACCTCTGGAATATGTAAAAGTCCTGCAGCTAAATCTATTCTCCTTTTCATACCTCCAGAGTAACTTCCACATTTCCTATCAATCCATTCATTCATATCCAATTGTTGAACCAGCGATTCTATCCTTTCGAGCTTTGTAACCTTTTTGATATGGTACAAGTCTGCTTGAAAATCTAGAAGCTCTCTACCCGTGAGAATTTTATCAAGTGCAATTTCCTGAGCGACATAACCAATAAGTTCCCTTATTTTTTCTGGATTTTTTAATAAATCAATATTATTAATATGTATTGATCCTTTATCTGGAGAAACTAAAGTTGCTAGTATTTTTAAAAGTGTACTTTTACCAGCACCATTTGGGCCTAATAATCCAAATAGACTTCCTTTAGAGATATTGATACTAATATCATTAAGAGCTTTAATATCAGCATATGCTTTTGAAAGGTTTTTAATTTGGATTTGATTCATATAAATTTTTAACTTTTTTAAATTTAAATCAAATATTTATTAAATGATTTAAATGTGAAAAAAATGATGATGCAATTATTATCGTCTGCTCTTCAAATTGAACAGATAATTGTGTTCTTGCGATTAAAAGTAAAAGGCAGATTCCAAACATATAAAGAATTGACCATCTAAATAATCCCTTCGCTTGTGATACATCATCAGGAGAATCTTTTAATCTAAAAATCAATTGTAATAATCTTGCATTAAATGGTATAACCATAATTTCATAAAGAAGACCACCTTCAGGCAATGCAAAAATACCAAACGTACTCATTAAAACTGTAGCTAATCCATATCTAGAAATTGCATTTACAGTAAAAGCTGATCCTTTGACTGAAGGGAGCATTGGTATACCAACAGATGCATAATCGTCTTTGAGTAAAATCGCTAATGCCCAAAAATGTGCAGGAGTCCACAGCATTACTAATCCAAAAAGCCACCAACCACTTAGTCCAACGTGCCCTGTTGCAGCTGAAGCTCCTACTAAAGGTGGTATAGCACCTGCTACTCCACCTATTACGATATTTTGAGTTGTTCTTGGTTTAAGAATTATCGTATAAAGTAGTACATAACTACATAAACCAAGCAAAGTTAAACCTGCTGCTAAATAATTAACACCGCTAACAAGAAGCATTGCTGCTGCGAGAGTGCAAGAGATAGCTCCAAAAAAAACTGTATTAAAAGATAATTTTCCAGATGGTAATGCTCGCCCACTTGTTCTTACCATTCTTCTATCTAAATCCATTTCCCATAAACAATTTAAAGCTCCAGCTGCAGCAGCTGCTAATGCGCCACCTCCTAAAGTACAAACAAGCTTTGGAGACGATAAAGGCCATTCATCACTTAAGGCCATACCTCCCAATGTAGTGGCTAATAGTAGTGGTATTAGTCTAGGTTTGGCAACTTCTAGCCAAGGGGGAAGCTTAATTTTTTTCCTTGAAGGAACAACTTCATCTCTAATAGTGGATTGAATTTGCATATTTTCGAAATTACTTTTCATGAGTTATAACTTAAAATAATATTTTGAGATGCATCAAAGAATTTATTAGAGTTTGATTCTCTTGAAATCAAAGTTGTCAATGTTGCTACAAGTAATGAAGCGACAATTTGATGACTAACTATTATTAAAGGTTGATTTAAGCTTGTTCTTAAACTTAAAACTCCTAAAGTTATTTGTAATAACAAAAGTAATAATGCTGATATTAAAAACTTCCAATTATTTTTGAAAATATCAAATTTAAAAATAGAAATTATAAAAATTAAAATAATTGACAAAAATACAGGAATAGCAAATAATTTGTGTGAATTTAAAACATAACATTGTTCGTTAAATGTTAAACATAAATGCGCAGACCAAGTAGAAGATAATCTCACTCCAATTACTGATTGAATCATTGTTAGAGTCAATGGAATTGATAATAAAAATTTCCACCAAATATTATTATTTTCAAAATTATTCTTTAGTAAATTCTGATTAATAGATATAGCTGTTATTAATAAAAAAAATGCAATTAAGAGATGACTCATAACAGTAAAAGAAGAAAGCATATTGATAACAGTTAAAGCGCCCAATGAACCTTGAAGTATTACTAAAAAGACAAGTAAAGAATAAAATTGGGGAACCCAATTTGGTAAATACTTTCTCCAAAAATAAGACAATAAAAATTGGACAAGTATCAAAATACCTACAAAGAACGCATCTAACCTATGAAACCACTCCAAGAAAACCCTTATATTCATATGACTAAGAGGAAGAAATGTACCATAGCAAAGAGGCCAATCAGGACAAGCCAAGCCAGCCTCCATAACTCTAGTTGCACTTCCTATAGCTATAAGAGCAATAATTGCCAAAATACAATGATTACCTAATTTAATCAAAGTCGCCTTATATTTTGTTTGATTAATTTCGATGTTATTCAAGAAATTAAACTTATTATTTGTATAGTAATTTAGTTTTATCTCATAAACATTAATAAAAACGAAATGTTTTTATTTAATTGATTTAATTTTTAATTAATTTCTCTTTCCTGACATATCATCAAAAAAAGTGATTTTAAATACAAATTTAATTTTTAAAATGTTAAGAAGTTGTGAATTTATAAAATTTTCTATTAAAAAATAATGCAAAATTTTTAAAAGGTAATATCTTGAAAATATAAAGTTTTAAATCAAATTGTTAAATAAATCTTATTATTTAATATTCATTATTTCATCCATTATTGGAATATCTTTTTGGATTGGATTTAATGTTAATTTATTACCAGAAAGTGCAAGCATTAATGCACCTATCTATGACGAATTATTTAAAATTCTTTTCATAATTGGTTTAATATTATTTATCGGAATGTCATTATTGGTAGTTTATAGTTTGTTTAAATTTAGAAGAAAAAATGGCCAAATTGAAGACGGAATAGCCTTAGAAGGAAATTTAAGTTTAGAAATTATCTGGACCATAATTCCTTCATTAATTGTCCTTTTTGTAGGTTTGTACAGCTATAACATTTATGACCGAATGGGAGGAATGAATGAACTAAACCATCATCATGAAATTATTGGAGATAGTAAAGAAAAAATATGGGCAGGCATTAGTCAAAATACTGAAGATGAAATTGGATTGATAAATTCAAAAATTGAAGTTTCAGCAATGCAATTTGCTTTCTTATTTAATTATCCAGAGGGGAAATTTATATCAGGAGAATTACATGTTCCTGTAGATCAAAAAATATCAATAAAAATGGAGTCAAAAGATGTTATACATGCATTTTGGATACCTGAATTTAGGATTAAACAAGATATTATTCCAGGTCAACCAACAGTTTTAAATTTTACTCCTACTAAAGTTGGTAAATATCCTATAATATGCGCCGAATTATGTGGCCCTTATCATGGAGGAATGAGAGCTTCAATAATTGTTGAAAATCGCTCCGATTATGAAGATTGGTTTAATCAAAATAAAAAAACTGATTTATAAACTATGACATTATTATTAGAAAACAAAAAAGATGTTAAAGAAGGATTACAGCCAAAAGGATTCCTTAAATACTTTAGTTTTAGCTTAGATCATAAAGTAATTGGTATTCAATATCTTGTATGTGGTTTTCTTTTTTATTTAATCGGAGGTACCTTAGCGGGAGCTATAAGAATTGAACTAACCAGTCCTTTATCAGATTTCATGCCAAGGGATGTTTATAACCAAGTTCTTACCTTGCACGGAACTATTATGATTTTCCTATGGATAGTTCCAGTAGTAAATGGAGCATTTGGAAATTATTTAATTCCATTTTACGTGGGTGCAAGAGACATGGCTTTTCCAAGATTAAATGCAGTTGCTTTTTGGTTGATTCCACCATCAGGCTTAATGCTCATTACAAGTTACTTTATTGATGGAGCTGCTCAGGCAGGATGGACTGCTTATCCACCATTAAGCATAACAACACCAGAATCAGGTCAAATAATTTGGATATTAAGTGTACTTTTACTTGGTGGAAGCTCTATTTTTGGTGGAATAAATTTTATAGCAACAATTTTAAAGCTAAGAAGACCTGGATTGAAGCTTATGCAATTGCCAATGTATTGCTGGGCAATGCTAGGTACAAGCATGCTAGTTGTTTTATCAACCCCTGTTCTAGCAGGCACCTTAATTTTATTAAGTTTCGATATTGTTGCGAAGACAGGATTCTTTAATCCTGTTTTAGGAGGTAATGTTGTAGTTTATCAACATTTATTTTGGTTCTATTCTCATCCTGCCGTTTACATTATGGTTCTTCCAGCATTTGGATTAGTGAGTGAAATCCTTCCAGTACATTGCAGAAAACCTCTATTTGGCTACAAGACGATGGTTTATTCCATAATGGGAATAGTTGTTCTTGGTTTAGTAGTCTGGGCTCATCATATGTTCACAAGTGGAACACCTCCGTGGATGAGATTATTTTTTACTATTGCAACAGCTTTTATTGCAGTTCCCACTGGAATTAAATTCTTTAATTGGGTAGCAACTATGTGGGGAGGGAGGATATCTATTAATAGTGCAATGTTATTTTCTTGCGGATTTATTATTAATTTTGTCTTTGGAGGAATTACAGGAGTTGCTTTAGCACAGGTGCCATTTGATATTCATGTTCATGATACTTATTTTGTTGTTGCTCATTTTCATTATATTGTTTATGGAGGATCTGTATTTGTAATCTTCTCATCTATATATCATTGGTTCCCTAAGGTTACTGGTAGATTGTTAGACGAAAAATTAGGAATAGTACATTTTGCATTAACTTTTATTGGATTCAATTTATGTTTTGCCCCTCAACATTGGCTTGGATTAAATGGTATGCCAAGAAGAGTTGCAGAATATGATCCACAATTTCAATTTATAAATCAAATCAGTAGTTATGGTGCATTAATCATGGCTATTAGCACAATCCCCTTTTTAATAAACATTTTAATAAGTAGTAAGAGAGGTTCTGTGGCTGGAGATAATCCATGGGGAGCTCTTACACCAGAATGGTTAACAACATCTCCTCCTCCGGTTGAGAATTGGGAAGGGGATGCTCCTCTGGTAATTGAACCTTATGGATATGGAAAGAAATTAAAACCATCAATTAAAATCTAAATCATTTTTTATTATGACTTTATTAAATAACTCAGAGGGAATAAGCACTGACAAACCATTGCTAGAGCATCATGAAGATTATAGGATGTTTGGATTAATAACTTTTCTGATTGCAGATGCTATGACATTTGCAGGATTCTTTGCTGCTTACTTAACGTATAAAGCAGTTAATCCTTTGCCTGATGGCTCTATATATGAACTTGAACTTGGAATCCCAACTCTTAATACTATTTTATTACTTTTGAGCAGCGCTACTTTTCATAAAGCTGGAAAATCACTCATAAATAAAAAAAATTCTCAAACACAAAAATGGCTATTAGTTACAGCTTTTTTAGGAATTATATTTTTAATTTGTCAACTATTTGAATACTTTCATTTGCCATTCGGCTTAACTGATAATCTTTTCGCAAGTACCTTTTATGCATTAACAGGATTTCATGGTTTACATGTTACTCTTGGCACACTAATGATTTTAATAATTTCATGGCAGACTAGAACTAATGGAGGCAGGATAACCTTTGAGAATATATTTCCTCTTGAGGCTGTTGAATTATATTGGCATTTTGTGGATGGGATTTGGGTGATACTATTTATTATTCTTTATCTTTATTGAAATAAGTAAAATACTTTTACTATATTTTTTATTAAATTTGATTGCCACAATTCTTTTTATTAGTAAGAATATTAATATTAAAATTTAAGAAATAATGCTAGTTGGAAAAGAACTTCTTGAAAAATCTAAATTACTAAGCAAGAAATCAGAAGAAGAGATAGCAAGAGAATGTGGATATATAGGACCAAGCGGAAGAGTCTTAAGGAAGAGCTTCTATAGAGCATACATAGAGGCAAAATATGGTAAATCTTTAAGAAAAAATAGTCCTGGAAGACCAGGTAATAGATCTTCTAGAGGAAGACAAACAGAATATAAAACCAAGGTTCACGGTAACGGTAATTTATTAATTGGACATGCTTATACAAAAAAATTAGGGTTAGTTCCTGGACAAGAATTCAAAATTAATATTAAAAAAGAAACAAAAAGTATTTATCTAATACCTTTAAATTAAAAATTTACTTAGCCCAACCGTTCTCTTTAAGGAAATCAATATTAATTTTTTCATTATCTTTATTTGAGTTTATATATTGATTTGAGAGGAGAAGTTTTTCAACATATTTCACGAGAGGATCTGCTTCAATATTAACATTACCTCCAACTGATAAATATTTGAGATTTGTATTATGCCATGTATGAGGAATAACAGCTATCGTAAAAATCTCTCCATGATCTTCTTGTTTAGCGATAGTTAAACTGATTCCATTAATGCAAATGCTACCCTTATCTACTACATATTTAGAAAAAACTTTATTTTCCCACTTTATAGAAAGATGCCATGATTTATCCAATTCTTCTAGATTAAGAACTTTTCCAAGTCCATCAATATGACCACTTACAATGTGTCCTCCTAGTCGATCAGAAATCCTTAGAGCAGGTTCTAAATTGACAATTGAATTCAAATATGATTTTAGACCTAAAGTAGTTTTTTCCATAGTTTCCTCACTTATATCAACAGTGAAACTTTTATCAAGATGTTCTTTTACTGTTAAACAGACGCCATCAACTGCGATACTATCTCCAATATTAAATTCAAAAAAGTTATCAATAATTTCAATGATATAGGTATCATTAATTTTCTTTAATTTTCCAGTGGCTTGAACTATTCCCGTGAACATAATTTAAAATTTTTAATGTTTAAAGTTTATCTTTTTTATTTACTTTAAATAATAAAGCATTATAAATAGATATAAGAGGTACAGTAATTTTGATCGAATTAAAGTGATCAATAATTCTCAAAAAAGATCTTTTGGCAATGGTTCGAAAGTAAGTATATTTACTTTAGGGACAATGCGAGCAACTGAAAGCTCACAACAAATGTATGAAATTATAAAGCAAGCTTATTTTGCAGGAATAAATCATCTGGAGACAGCACCCTCTTATGGTCAGGCTGAATTATTTATAGGAGAAGCTTTAAGTAAGTTAGAAAAAACTCACAAAATATCAAAAAGAAATTGGATTATTACATCAAAGGTTTTACCAAAAGGTAATCTTCAAGAGCTAAAAACTAGTTTTCTAATTTCACTCAAGAAATTAGGCATTCCAAAAATTCATAATCTTGCTATTCATGGTTTAAATTTGTTCGAACATCTTCAATGGGCAATAGAAGGAGAAGGTGAAAAATTTGCTAATTGGTTACTTTCTAATGAACTGATTGATCAAATTGGCTTTAGTTCTCATGGGAATTATCAATTAATTAATAATGCAATTAATTCTAATTTCTTTAAATTTTGCAATTTACACTTACATTTATTTGATAAGTCAAAATTTCCATTAGCTCAAAAAGCACTCAAAAAAGGAATGGGTGTTTTGGCAATATCTCCAGCTGACAAGGGAGGAAAACTATATTTACCTAGTGACATTCTAAAAAAAGCATCAAAACCATTTCATCCTCTTGAAATAGCTTATAGATTTCTGCTTGCAAATGGGATTACAACACTCTCCTTAGGAGCCAATAAGCCTCAAGACTTTCTATTACCAATCAAATTAGCAAATGCCACTCATAAACTTACTGAATTAGAAGTACAAATAATTTCAAATATAGAAAAAGTATCTACTGAAAGATTAGGATTAACAAAATGCGGGCAATGTCGTGCTTGCTTGCCATGTCCAAGCGAAGTACCAATCCCTGAGATTTTAAGATTAAGAAATATCTCTATAGGTAATGGCCAATTTGAATTCGCGAAAGAAAGATATAATTTAATTGGAAGAGCAGGTCATTGGTGGGAAACAAACAACGCAAATAATTGCTTAAATTGTAATAGTTGTGTACCAAAATGCCCAAATAATTTAGACATACCAAATCTATTGAAAGAGACTCACAATTTGCTATTTGATAAACCTAAGAGGAGACTTTGGGATTGATATTATTTCCATAAATTTTCTATTTGAATTTTTGCAGAAGGAGTAAGAGGATGCAATGACCAACTATTATTCCAACACTCTTGAGATGGATTTTTTCTTAATCTTGATATTTGATTTGTGCTCTCAATATATATCTGATCTAACGGAAGGAACCATCCAGAATGTTTAAATGCATTGAAATTTTTTTTCTCAAGTTCTAAGAACCAATTTAAAAAACTCTTTTGATTATAAATATTTTTAAATAAGAAAAATTGCCAGATTAGAGGAACTCCTTGATTTAGAAATATAATTGACAGTCTTGAGTCAATTTTTAAATATTTCAATGCTTCTGTGTAAGGCATCAGAGCAATAAGTGCTTCACTATTAATCAAACGATCAATAGCATTTAAATCATCAAATATAATATCTTGCGATAAAAGCTTAGTTAAAGAATTAGTTGATTTCATTTTATTTGCAATTGAAAAAATAATCCTTGAACTATTAGGTAAAATAATTTTCCCTTGTAAGGAATTATCTAGTAAAAAATTCCATGGCTCATCTTCTTTA
The DNA here is from genome assembly GCA_964397895.1 of uncultured Prochlorococcus sp. Taxonomy (GTDB): domain Bacteria; phylum Cyanobacteriota; class Cyanobacteriia; order PCC-6307; family Cyanobiaceae; genus Prochlorococcus_A. The sequence continues at coordinate 20,962 of CAYNKY010000009.1, read as the reverse complement.
ATTTTAAGACTCTTATTATTTTTTATAACAATTGCATACGGAATTACTCCTATTGGCATTAATTTTTTTCTTTCAGATCCTTCAATAAGATTTAAATAAGATTTGGCTCGAGCATTTAGTTTCTCTAATAAAAAAGGCTCAATATTATCAAATTCTTTAAAATTTATATTATTTAACCAACCATCATTTACACAAAGCAAATCAAGATTCTCCATGTCTTGTAAGAATTTATTACTATCAAAATTAATATTTTGTAAGATCCACTTCTTAGGTATAGATTTCAAAAAAACTTCTGGGAAAAATTGTTTATGTAATCCCAAAACAATTTTTTTTGAAGCATTTTGGCAAGATATTAGAAGGAATAGTAAAGAAACCTTCAAATAATTTAGAAAATTTCTTCTTGAAAGATACTGATGAATCATTTTAAATGATGATAGTTTATGGCTTCTCCAAGTTCTTTCATTTTTATAATATTTGACTCACAATTTGAGACTATCTCTTCATAATTAAAACCTTTTAGATAAGCCAAAAGCGACATACCACCAGCTCCTACTCCTTCTTTAACATAGCCCAATTCGAAATCTTTTAATTCTTTTATATGTGATGAATTAAAATTAAGATTACTGGCAAATCCAAATAAATTAACATTATGTTTTTTAGCCACTAAATTTAAAAGTTTATTCAGAGAATCATCAGAGGTTAACCAGCCAGTAGTTGCTACAAAAACATTATTCGCAAATTTTTCTTTATCTTTTGATGATATGTATTCAAAAGCAAGTAATAAAAGGGCAACCATTTGACTTCCACCTGCGAGAATAACGATATTATTTGATTTTCTTGCTCCTATAAGTAGTCCCATTGAGAATGCTTGGAATGGATCACCTATTGCTGAGATAATATCAATTACATCAGAGTCTTTCTTAAAATTCGCATTAAAAATTCCAGTCGATACAATTTCTTTTTTTAATTCCCTTGGAGGGTGTAACAGGCTACTCCCTACTAAATTAGAAACATTTAATCCAAAGGCCTCCATGGTTGCCTGGGCAGTTGTAGTACCTCCTGGAACTGATTCTGCAATTAAGATAGGATTCTTAATCAAAATTCCCATTGATAAGCCTTTTTTATAGAGATTTCTTACTCTTGCCTTTTTCATTGCCTTACCGGTGCTCAAACAATTTGCAGGACTACCTAATGTATCTTCAACAATTAAATGCTTAAAATAAGGATTTTTATGAACTCCTATAGGTATAACTTGTAAATCTGCTTTTAACAGTCTGGCGCAAACATTACTAATAAGAGCCGGAGTTACCCCTGCTTTTAAAACGGGTAATTTATATTTATAAGTTGGAGTGATTCCGTTTAAGAGAAACTCAGCATCAGCTAATGCTGTGATTTTTCTCGATTGCGAATCAATTCCAGCTGCTGATATACCTTCAATTTGAGAAGTATTGGTACCTGCAATTATTAAATAAAATTGAAATTTATCAATTTCTTTTTTTATAAAATTAATCTTACTAATGATCTCCTTTTCACTTACCTGACTACCAAAATACTTAATTTTTAAATCCGAAATCTGCATTTTTTTATTTCTTTAAAAATTTAAATCGACAAATCCATACAATAATTGAGGTGGTTCAGGAAAGTGTGACTTTAATCGTGGGAAAACTGCATATGCAATTATGTGTATTGTTAAAACATAAATTATTTCTTGAAAAGCTACCAGTAATATTGCAACTAATTGAATTGAGATAAGAGATGGTTCGAGGGATAAATTCATTATTGTTAATAATTTATCAATTAGTCCATAACTCGCGCGAGTAATAACAACCCAAAGATTTTCACCAACTAAAATGGAGAGAGCAATAACTCTTATAAAGAATCCAATAGCCCCAATTAAACTTCCAAAGGACCAGCTATACCACCAATTTCTTCCATTTAACCAGAACCAACCAAGACAAAGAGATAAAAATCCGTAAGGGAACAGAAAAAGTGGTCCTCTAACTGGTCCCATTAAAATAATCAATAATATTATTTGTATAACTATTCCATTTATAGCGATCTTGGTACCTCTTCTTAACTGCAATAAAGCTATAGGTAAGGGTAATGTAAGTCTTAATAAAGCTCCACCAATGGGTAAATAATAAAGTGCAATCCATAATAATGATGACAAGGAAGCTAAATAAGCAGGTTCAATTATATTTAAAGCTTGTATTTTCTGAGTTATTTTCATTGATTGTTGATATTGAAATCTTTCTTTAGATTTTTATCTTGTTCAATAATTCTTTCTACTTTTTCTATTTCAAAATTTAAAGATGAATTTCTTAGCACTCTAGAGAAGTTTTCAGTAGGGAATGAAGAATCAACATTATTTATAATTACTATTACTCTATAAGATCTTGGTTTATATTTTCTTACTATTTCTTTTACAGGGATCTTAATTTTGTTTTTATTAGGATTGCTTTTGATAAGTTGAATATTTTCATCTATCTTAATTTTGTTTTTATTAAGATTACTTTTAATAAGTTGACTATTTTTATCTAACTTATTTTTACTTAAATTATCTTTATTGAGAATTTTCTTTTTATTTATTATTTGTTCGGGAGGAATATAAGAATTTTTTATCAATGTTTCTTCTTTTCTTGGGGATAAATCTTCTACTCTTTTTGCATCTTCTTTTTCCTTGATATCAACAGATTTGAAACTAGATTCTAATAAAGCTCCAATTTTTCCTCCTGAACATGATTGCAAAAAAATTACTAAAATCAATAACAATAAATTAGTGATTCTGTCATTCATAGTCTATTTTTGAGATTTTCTCTTACTTTTTGTTTTGGATACTTTTTTTCTCGAAATCTTAGATTTACCATGGTTTGAATTATTTTCTTTCAACTTCGCATCTAATAAATTTAGAACCTCTTCTAAAGATAATTTTTCTAAATCAATATCTTTCGGTAAAGAAATATTTAATTTCCCATATTTTGCATAAATCCCATATGGGCCATTAAATATTTGTATATTTTCATCATATCCTTCAGGCTTCCCTAAATCTTTTAGAACAGCTCTTCCTCCTCGACCTAATTTTGGCATCGCTAAAACTTCTAAAGCTCTACTTAAATCAACTTTAAAAACATCATCATCTTTTTTCAAGGATCTATTTTCGGATTCATTTTCATTTTTTATCCATCTTATATATGGCCCAAAACGTCCTCTATCAGCTTCTACTAAACCTCCATCTGGATGTTCTCCAAGTAATCTAGGCAAACTTAAAAGTTCCAAGGCTTCCTCTAAAGTTAAATCATCAGTTTTTAATTCTTTTGGCAAAGAAGCTCGACGAGGCTTTTCACTAATATTATCGCTATTTCCTAATTGCACATAAGGACCATAAGGACCAAACCTTAAAAATACTTTTTCTCCAGTTTTAGGATCTTGTCCTAAATCAGAAGGACCACTTAATATTTGATGAACTTTCTTTTGATCCAGATCACCTGGTGTGATATCCATTGGCAAATTACCCTTTGCTTGAATCTCATTTCCAGATTCATCTAATTTTGTACCCTCTAACCAAGGTCCATTTGAACCTATTCTCACAACACATGGTAAATCATCAAAATCAACCTGTCTATATGCTTTTCCATCAATATCTCCCTCAGTTTTTTGAACTTTTATCTCTAAACCATTCTTACCTTTATAAAAAGTTTCTAAATATGGAAGCCACTCTAAATTACCAGATGAAATTTCATCTAGAGATGATTCCATTTTTGCAGTAAAAGTGGTATCGACTAAATCAGGAAAATGTTCCTCTAATAAAGCAGTAACTGCAAAAGCAGTAAATGTTGGTGCAAGTGAATTTGCAGAAATTTGAGCATATCCTCTATCGACAATCGTTCCAATAATACTTGCATATGTTGAAGGTCTCCCAATACCCTCTTTCTCTAGTATTTTTACTAGTGCTGCTTCGGTATATCTTGCCGGAGGTTTAGTTTCGTGAGAAATTGCTTCGTTAGTTATTACTTCTAAAGCAGATCCTGGAACTAAATTTGGCAATACAACTTCCTGCTGTTCCAAAGCTGCTCCAGGATCATCACTACCCTCTACATAAGCTCTGAAAAATCCTGGAAAATCTATACTTTTACCACTTGATTTAAAGATTGCTTTTCCTGAAGTTATCTCAGCATTAATCATTGTTAGTTTTGCATTAGCCATTTGACTGGCAACAGTCCTTTTCCAAATCAACTCATATAAAGATAAATCTCTACCTGTTAATCCTGTTTCTGAAGGGGTTTTAAATGATTCCCCAGCTGGTCTTATTGCTTCATGCGCTTCTTGAGCGTTTACAGACTTTGAACTAAATTGACGAGGCTTTTCAGACAAATATTCTTCTCCATATTTTAAACTCACACACTCTCTAGCAGCATTTATTGCTTGTTCAGATAGATTAACTGAATCAGTCCTCATGTATGTTATGTAACCTCTTTCATATAAACCTTGAGCGCATCTCATAGTGTCTCTGGCTGAAAGACGTAATTTCCTATTAGATTCTTGTTGTAATGTACTTGTAGTAAAGGGAGGAACAGGTCTTCTAGTAGAAGGTTTTTTTTCTAATTTATTTACTTTCCATTCTTCCTTTGATAAAGATTGCAAAAGCTGATTTGCTTTTGTACTATCCAAGACTAATGATTTATTACCATTTTTTAATATTCCAGTTTTCTCATCAAAATCTGAACCATTCGCTATTTTCATTCCATCTAGACTAAAAAGTTTAGCTTCGAATTTAATCTTATTACTTGATAATAATGCTTTTAAATCCCAGAAAGTAGCCTTTTTAAAAGTTCTTCTCTCCCTTTCCCTCTTAACAAGTAGCCTTACTGATACAGATTGGACTCTGCCTGCTGACAATCTTGGAGCTACTTTTTTCCATAAAAGAGGTGATAATTCATAACCAAAAAGTCGATCAAGAATTCTTCTTGTTTCTTGGGCTTGCACTAATTCCATATCTATATCTCTTGTTTGATCTAAAGCTTTATTTATAGCCTTTTTGGTAATCTCGTGAAAAACCATCCTCTTTGTTGGAATTTTAGGTTTTAAAATTTGCAATAAATGCCAACTAATACTCTCTCCCTCTCTATCTTCATCAGTTGCTAGTAATAATTTTGTTGCATTTTTTAAAGCATTTTTTAATTCTTTAACAACCTTCTTTTTCTCTTTTGGAACTACATACAAGGGTTCAAAATCTTCAGTCGTATTGACTCCAATTCTTGACCATTTTTCCTTTTTTAGGGAAGCGGGTATTTCGCTTGCTCCTTTTGGTAAGTCTCTAACATGTCCCATTGAAGCAAGTACTTCATAATTTCGAGGCAAAAATCTTCTAATGGTTTTTGCTTTGGTGGGACTTTCAACAATAACGAGTGTGTGTTCCAAGGAAATTTCAATAAAATTAGTTTTTCATTCCACTAGGCATAATATGATTAATTTACTAATTTTCAAGCAAAACTTCTTGATAATTACAATTAACCCGCCCACAAATTATAATCAAGTTAATATTAACTTTTTCTCAACTACAACCCAACATTAATTTTTAATTAAGTGCCTAACGAAATCTTTACTTTTAATTTAAACCCTCAAGCAATTATTCCAGAAGCTTTTATTTTGCTAGGAATAGTAGGCACTCTCATTGTTGATTTAGCAGGAGAAAAAACAGCTTCAAGATTAGCACCAATAATTTGTTACATATCAATAAGTTCATCACTAATAGCGCTTGGTTTACAATGGAATAATCCCGCAGAAGTAGCTTTTCTTGGCTCATTTATATCTGATAATTTATCCCTTGCGTTTAGAGCAATAATTGCACTTTCAACTTTAGTTTCATTGCTGATTAGTTGGAGATATACAGAACAGAGTGGAAGTCCAATTGGAGAATTTGCTGCAATCATTTTATCCGCAACGCTTGGAGCAATGCTTTTGTGTGGATCTACTGACCTAGTAAGCGTTTTCATTTCTTTGGAGACCTTATCAGTTGCAAGTTATCTTCTCTCTGGCTACCTAAAAAGAGATCCCAGAAGCTCAGAAGCTGCTTTAAAATACCTTTTGGTTGGATCAGCAGCTGCAGCTGTTTATTTATATGGATCTTCTCTGTTATACGGTTTAAGTGGTTCTACAAACTTATCCACAATAGGTATCGAGATAATTAATAAACCATCATTTATTACTTCACTTTCATTAGTTTTTGTTTTATCAACAGTAGCTTTTAAGATTGCCGCAGTGCCCTTCCATCAGTGGACCCCTGATGTTTATGAGGGATCTCCCACACCTGTGGTGGCTTTTTTATCAGTTGGATCTAAAACAGCAGGATTTGCTTTTGCGATAAGAATTCTAATAACTACTTTTAATGCTTTCGATGAACAATGGAAGTTGCTTTTTACGATCTTGGCAATTTTAAGTATGGCCCTTGGTAATATTGTTGCCTTAGCACAAACATCAATGAAAAGAATGCTTGCTTACAGTTCCATTGGACAAGCAGGTTTCGTTATGATCGGGATAGTCTCAGGAACTCAAGACGGTCTCTCAGCTGCAGTACTATACTTAGCTTCATACTTATTTATGAATTTAGGTGCATTTTCATGTGTAATACTATTTTCTCTAAAAACTGGTTCTGATAAGATATCAGACTACTCAGGTTTATATCAAAAAGACCCTTTAATAACTCTTGGATTAAGCATATGCTTGCTCTCTTTGGGAGGATTACCTCCAATGTTAGGTTTCTTTGGAAAAATATACCTTTTCTTTTCTGGGTGGGCAAATGAGCAATATTTATTGGTTATAGTTGGCCTAGTAACTTCAGTGATTTCCATTTACTACTATATTTCTGTAATAAAAATGATGGTTGTAAAAGAACCTCAAGAAGCTTCAGATATAGTAAAATCATATCCTGAAACCAACTGGAATATTGAAGGATTGCCTCCTTTAAGAATTGCTTTATATGCATGTTTAACAGTAACAGCATTGGGTGGTATTCTTTCTAATCCATTATTTAAATTGGCCAATACAGCCATTTCAGAAACTCCTTTTTTGCAAGATATCATTGCAACAACTCCTTTAAATTAAATAATCTTTCATGAAAGTAGTCGCTTCTTTAGAAAAAGTATCAAAAACATATGGGAAAGGAAATATTATTGTTAAAGCTCTTGATGACGTAAGCCTAGAAATTTTAGAGGGAGATTATTTAGCTGTAATGGGTGCAAGCGGTTCTGGGAAAAGCACTGCTATGAACATTTTAGGTTGTCTTGATAGACCTTCTACCGGTAAATATAAATTAAATGATTCTGCCGTTGAAAATCTATCAGATGATGAATTAGCAGTTTTAAGAAATCAGAAATTAGGATTTGTTTTTCAACAATTTCATCTTTTAACAGATGCGACAGCATTAGAAAATGTTATGCTTCCAATGATTTATGCTGGTGTTAGTTCTTTTGAGAGAGAGAGAAGAGCAAAAAAAGCATTAAAAGAAGTTGGCCTAAATGAAAGGATCAATAATAGACCTAATCAATTATCAGGAGGACAACAACAACGAGTAGCAATTGCCAGGGCAATAATAAATCAACCTTCTTTACTATTAGCAGATGAACCTACAGGGGCCCTTGATTCACAAACGACCGAAGACGTTCTTGATTTATTTGATAAATTGCATCAATCTGGAATAACGATCGTATTAGTAACTCACGAGAATGAAGTTGCTAGTCGTGCAAAAAAAGTTGCAAGATTCAAAGACGGTAAATTAATTGAATTAAAAGAACAAAAAAGTCTATAATCCTATAATCTTCACGGAATTATTTTTACATATAACTAAATTTCCATTTAAATCAATTTTTCTTATAGACCAATCCTTTTCAAATCCTCTAGGTAAATAGGTTTTATTGAGGAATGCATTTGCCCCACTAATAATAATATTTCTTTTGTAATTAAGAACTATTGATTTCGAGATAACTTGCAAAATTCTTGATGTCCAGTATGACTCACTTAAGTTCTTTTTATTTAAAATATTAGACAAAGAAATTCCCTCCAAAGGAGTTTTATTATTTAAATTCATACCAATTCCTAACCTTATATATAAAACTTCTTTACCTCTTGTAATTACTCTTGGCAAAAATCCTATTAATTTCTTAGAACCATAAAAAATATCATTTGGCCATTTTATTTTCACTTTAATTGATTCTTTTTGAAACATATCACATAAAAAATATGCAATTGAGGTTGAAAAGATATCAGAAGAAAAACTATTAGAGAATACAGGATAAGCAGCACTCAACCAAATTCCGCCTGGAGGAGAGAACCATTGTTTCCCATGCCTACCAATCCCTAAAGTTTGCTCTTTTGAAATAATTGCAACAGGCAATTTTAAATTCTCATTTAAAAGATTTAAATAGTTTGAAATTTCTTTTTCAGTACTTGAACATTTAAAGATATAATTTAATTTCCAATAAGTACAATTAGTATTATCTTTCTTGTAAAAAAAGGATGTTTTTGCTGTAGTACCTATAACTTTCACAAATTCTTAATAATTAGAGAATCCCTTAAACTTATTATGATTATGTAATTCCATATTACATATAAATTGAAACTATTTAAATAACTAATTTAGAGACGTGGTAAGAAGTAATCCTGAAGAACTTAAAGTTTGTCTTAATAATTTCAAAAAATCATGGTCTGAACTAGATAATTTAGTGAACTTATCCAACAATTGGCGCAATATTGTTGGAGAAAATCTATCAAAAGAATGTCATCCTTTAAAAATAGAAAATAACGTTTTAACAATTGTAGCCAATCATCCACAATGGAGACATGCACTTATCTACAACAAACATAAAATCAAAGAATCTATACTTAAATTAGGATTAAATTTGAAAAATATTAGGATTATACAAAATTATCAATCAGAGGAGTTTGTAAATAAGAAGTCAGATACTAATATTGTTTGGGAAAATCATCCTAGCAGAGTTAAAAACGAACAATTTAGAAAATGTACAATTTGTGAGAGGCCTACCCCTATTGGCGAAATAAAAAGATGGGGTAAGTGTACATTTTGTTGGAGAATAGACTCTAAGTAATATTTTTATTTTTGTACTAATAATAAGCCCATCTGCCCTGCAAAAATTTCTTGATATTTAACTTTTTTAAAACCAATTTTTTTTGAAATGGTAATTAGGTCTTTACCCTCAGGAAAGATACTTATACTTTTTTCTATATATGCATACTCATCTTTTAAATTGAAAATTCCTGATATGGGCACAACAACGCATCTTAAAAATAGCCTCTGAAATATAGAAGAATAAGAATTATTTTTAGTCCGATTAAAATCTAAGAAACCTGCTCTACCTTCCTTTTTAAGCATTAAATAAACTTTTTTTATTCCTTTCTCAATATTATCTAAATTTCTTAATCCATATGACATACAAATTCCGTCAAATTTATTAGCAGTATGATCTATTTCAAAGATATCTTTTGTAATCCAACTGATAGAATTTGTAGGAAATTTATTTGATTTTTCTTTTGCAACTTTTATTATCTCATATGCCATATCGAATCCAATAACAAATCCATCTGGAGCAACTAAATTATCAAGAAGAAAAGCCATATCGCCAGTCCCACAACATAAATCAGCCCAATGTTCTCCTTTTTTTGGTTTTAATAAATCAATTAATTTTTTTTTCCATAATTTATGCATACCTAAGCTGAGCAAATTATTTAGCAAATCATATTTATAAGAAATTTTATTAAATAATCTTTTTATTTTTTTTGGATTTTTGAATCCCACCATAAAATTTAACTTCAAATACAAAATAACATAATTATTTATTCTAATGGCCTAATTAAAAGATCTTTTCCAGACAAAAAAGATTTAATTTCTTTTATTGTTGTTTTCTTATCATGCAATAAAGAAGCCAAGAGTGCTGCCGAGGCTTTGCCTTGGATGAATACTTTGTATATATCATTCATTGACCCTGCTCCTCCTGAAGCAATTACTGGAATATCTACAGCATCTGATACCATTCTATTTAATAACAAATCATATCCTTTTTGAGTACCGTCTCCATCCATAGAGGTCAATAAAATTTCTCCAGCTCCTAAAGCTTCAATTTCTTTTGCCCAACAAATAACATCGAGGCCTGTATTTTCTCTTCCACCCTTAATATAAACTTCCCAATTTAATTCTGAATTATTCGGATTAATTTTTTTTCTAGCATCTATTGCAACTACTATGCATTGTCTCCCAAATCTTTCAGAACTTACTTTTATCAAATCTGGATTTCTAACTGCAGATGAATTAAGACTTACTTTATCTGCTCCTGCTCTTAAAAGTTGATTGATTCCATCTACAGAACTAATTCCACCACCAACAGTAAAAGGAATTTTAATTGTTTTAGCTATCTTTGAAACAAGCTCTACTAAGGTTTTTCTATTCTCAATAGTTGCCCTGATATCCAGAAAAACTAATTCATCAGCTCCTTCATCAGAATACATTGACGCTAATTGAACTGGATCCCCTGCATCTCGGAGATTTATGAAATTAATACCTTTGACTACGCGTCCATCTGCAATATCAAGGCAGGGAATTAAACGAAGAGCAACCATTTTGATAAAAATCGTCCAAATACTGTTAGTCTTGCATAATAGCTTCTATTTTATTCTGTTATGACTGATACTAAACTTTTACCAAGAATTGGAAGTAAAGTAAAAATAACCATAGACAATTTAAAAGATAGATTACCAGCAAAGCTTATTAAGCAAATATCTAATAATCCGCATGGAATAATATCTGGTTATAAAATGACAGATGGTAGAAGTATCGGATTAATAGTAAAATTTCAATCTGGCCAAGAAAATTGGTTCTTCCCAGAAGAATTAGAAAGAGGTTAACTGAAGTGAATGATCCAAAGCAGTTACTAGGAATTAAAGGAGCGTCAGAGACTTCTAGTTTATGGAAGCTTAGAATTCAATTAATGAAGCCAATAACTTGGATACCATTAATATGGGGAGTAGTCTGTGGAGCTGCTGCAAGCGGAAATTTCACTTGGACAATTAATAATGTCTTGGCTTCTTTAGCTTGCATGTTTATGAGTGGCCCATTATTAGCAGGATATACTCAAACTATTAACGACTATTTTGATAGGGAAATAGATGCAATTAACGAACCTAATAGACCAATTCCTTCAGGAGCAATTTCGATTAAACAAGTTAAATTACAAATATGGATTTTATTAATATTAGGTTTAATAGTAGCCTACCTTTTAGATATGTCTGCCAAACATAGCTTTCCAGCAGTTTTTCTTTTAGCTTTAGGAGGATCTTTTGTGAGTTATATTTATTCAGCGCCACCTTTAAAATTAAAACAGAATGGTTGGTTAGGTAATTATGCTTTAGGAGCCTCATACATAGCCCTTCCATGGTGGGCTGGCCAAGCACTATTTGGTAAATTAACAGTGGTAACTGCCCTCCTAACTCTTGCTTATAGTCTTTCTGGGCTTGGTATAGCGGTCATTAATGATTTTAAAAGTGTTGAAGGAGATTCAAAACTTGGATTGAATTCATTACCAGTAGTTTTTGGTATAAAAAAAGCAAGCCGAATAAGTGCTGGCTTAATTGATATATTTCAACTAGCGATGGTAGCTGTGCTAATTATTATTAATCAGCATTTAGCTTCAGTAATTTTAGTATTATTAATTATTCCCCAAATAACATTTCAAGATATGTGGCTTTTAAGAGATCCACTTAAATATGATGTTAAATATCAAGCTAGTGCACAACCTTTTCTAATTACAGGAATGCTAGTTACTGCTCTTGCTATTGGGCATAGTTTCTTAGTGGCCTAATTGTCTAATTTTAGAAATAAGTTTCTAATATTTGTAATAGGTTTTTTTATATTTTTTTTATTTTTTACCTTAGATTTAATTATTAATCCATTATATTTTAATTACAAAAAAAGGTACAAGGACAAAAACGTTAAATATTCTTATGAAATTTATTATACGGATGATCAGATTTTAAGAAAATTAAGTCGTAAATTTGATATTTATGAAGAAAAAGAAAAAGTTCCAGAAATTATAAAAAATGGATTTATTGCATCAGAAGATAGAAGATTTTTGAATCATGATGGTATAGATTTAATTGGATTATCAAGAGCTTTATATAGAAATTTTCAAAGCGGGTATATTAAAGAGGGAGGGAGTACAATTACGCAACAAGTTTCCAGAATAATTTTTCTGAATAATAATTTAACATTCAACAGAAAAATAAAAGAGTTAATAATAGCAATGATAATTGATAGAAAATATAGTAAAAATCAAATATTAAAAATGTACCTTAATAATATTTATTTAGGAGAAGGTTCATATGGTATTAATGAGGCAGCTTCTATTTATTTTGGAAAACTTATTAATGAATTATCGCTTTCAGAAGTTGCAATGATAGTTGGCTTAGCTCCTGCCCCTTCTTTATATTCACCCTATGAAAACCTACCATTGGCAATAAATAGAAGAAATAAAGTTTTAAGAGCAATGTTCCTTAACAAATATATAGATAAGAATCAGTACAAGAATGCTTTATTTGAAAAAATAAATTTATTTTATGAACCCAAAAATCAAAATATCATTATTGAAAAGTTACTTATCGATTATATTCTAAACGAGGCAGATAATAAAATAAATTCAAAAAGAATTCGTCTAATTGATGATCAATATAAGATTAAAACAACCTTAAATAAAGATTTTCAAAGAGAAGCTCAAAATATTTCAAAATTTAATTTACCCGAGAATATTGAATTAGCTCTAATAACCATTGATTCAGATACTGGTTATATTAATGCAATGATGACGAGCAGAAATCCTAATACAAATGAATTCAATAGAGTTACAGATGCAATAAGACCGTTAGGATCAACTTTTAAAATAATTCCATATAGCTTAGCAATAATAGAAGGTAAAAGTTTAGAAGAAAAGTTCAATGATAATCCTACTTGCTGGGAAGATTATTGCCCAAAAAATTTTTCCAATAAATATGAAGGTAAAATTTCTCTAATAGAAGCTTTTAAGAATTCATCAAATATTGTTTCTATTAAATTATCTAAGAATATTGGACTTAATAAAATCATAAAGTTTTCAAATTTATTTGGCTTAGGTAAAAAACATAAACTAGAAGAGTTTCTTCCTTTAGCAATTGGAGCCTATAGTGATAGTCTTATTAATATTACAAATGTCTACTCTGCTATAAATAATAAAGGGAAATTTATAACACCTATAATTGTTAAATCTATAGAGAATAAAAATGGCGATTTTATATGGGTGAACGAGGTTTCTACTACTAGATTAATTAATGAAAAATCAACTAAATTAATAAACAATATTTTAGAAAAATCTATTTCTAATGGTAATGGAATCGCTGCTTCAATTCCTGGAGAAAAAATATTTGGTAAAACAGGAACCTCCGATAAAAATAGAGATTTATGGTTTATTGGTTCAATAAAGAATTTAACTACAGGCATATGGCTAGGTTATGATGATAATAGACCTACCAATTTATCAAGTGGTGATGCCGCTAATTTGTGGAAAATCTACATTAAAAATATTATAAAAAAAAGCAATTAATTTTAATATCTATAAGTTAAAACTGCAGCATAAAAGCCATCTCCATTTTCCTCATTTATGGGAAGAATCTGTTTTTCTTGAATTAATTTCAAATACTTATTTTTATTTAAGAACCTCTCAATAAGCAAATTATTCTCTTCTGGACAGATAGTACAAGTTGAGTAAACTAAGATACCTTTTTTGTTTAATAATGGAATAATATTTTCTAATAATTTCTCTTGAATAATTTTTAATTCTTTAATTTTATTTTTAGTTAAGGACCACCTAGCATCTGGATTTCTTGAAAGCGTGCCAATCCCTGAACATGGCGCATCAATTAAAATTTTATCAAAATAATTTATTAGCTCTGGTTTTTCTTGAACTAATTTGGTCGCATCAGTTTTATAAGTCTTAACAGATTTTATACTCAATCTTTGTAAATTCTCCTTTAATAAATTTAATCTATTTTCAGATCTATCTATAGCTAATATTTCACCTTCATCACTAATTAGTTCAGCAATATGTGTTGTCTTTATTCCAGGGGCAGAACAAGCATCCAAAATTCTATCACCTTTATTTGGTCGCAAAAGAGGAGCAATGCATTGAGAAGATCTATCTTGAATAACCCAATGACCGGTTTCATATCCTGGCAATTTCTTTATAGATCTTGGTTTTGTCTTAAGTCCAATTCCAGTTTTTAGATCTTTAATAGTTTCAGCATGGAGATTAACATCTTTTAAAATTTTAATTATTTTATTATTATCTGTTTTAAGAGAATTTATTCTTATATCAATCCTTGGTTTCCTATTAAAAGAAATTGCGATTTTTTTTGTTTTTTCTATACCATACCAGTTAATCATTTCTTTAATAAGCCAAAGAGGCAATGATTCTAATAAAGAAATTTTTTCAGCTTGATTTTGAGGTAATATCGGAAGTTTATTTGAATCTAATCTCCTAACAAGATTCCTTAGGATAGCATTCGCGACTCCTGAAAGATTGGAGAATTCAGTTTTTTTTAAAATTTCAACTGTTGTAAAGATTGCGGCAGAATTTGGAACTCTATCCATTTTTAATATCTGATATAAACCAATATGTAAAAGCCATCTAAATTTTGGTGGCTGTTTTTTATAATTTAACTTTGATAAATTATCTATCCAGAAATCCAAAAGCTTTCTATACCTTATACAACCAAAAGATAATTCAGTTATAAATGCCAAATCTAGACTATTAAAATTATATTTTTTGATAACTTTTTCCATTGCATGGTCAGAATAGATTCCAGAACTTACCTTTATAAGAATTTCCCATGATGCTTTTCTCTGTAAATAGCCTTGAGACAAAATACTAAAAATATAATACTTAAATTATAAATATTAAATTTCTAATCTAAACAATATTTTTCAATGATGAATTAATCCAAATAAAACCTAATACAGTAACCAAAGTTAAATTAAAACCAAGAAAAATATATATATTAAATGAATTTATAATTTCACTTGTCAATCTAAAATTGAAAAATTTATTTTTTTTATTATTCATCTGCTATTAAAATAATGTTATCTTATGTTTGTCATTAATAATTATAATTAATATTTTTTGTTTACTTAACTTAGAAAAATTAATTTTGTATTAATAAATTCAGAAATCAAAAGAAAAACTTTTTCCCTTTTATATGTTTCAAATTTAAAAAATCTTTATAAAATTTCTTAATATTAAATTAGAAATTTAGCAATTATTTATAAATTCAAATTTTACTAAGAAAATCATTAGCATTATTAATATGCTTAGACAATTTAGTTGGATCCATTTTATCCAAGTTTCTAGTTAACATTGATAAACGATATTGTTTGCTGAAAAACTCCTTTTTATCACTTATAAATTTCCAAAAAAGGCCATCCCAAGTTTCACACCAATCATCAGTTTTGTAATCTGACATTTTTCTAACGTAATTTGAGCTAGATATATATGGTT
This sequence comes from uncultured Prochlorococcus sp., assembly GCA_964397895.1. Taxonomy (GTDB): domain Bacteria; phylum Cyanobacteriota; class Cyanobacteriia; order PCC-6307; family Cyanobiaceae; genus Prochlorococcus_A. The sequence goes on along the minus strand of CAYNKY010000009.1, from coordinate 5,378 downwards.
TTGTAGAGAATATACCTCCATCACTAAACTGACTCATGCCATAGACATTTGGCACCATAACCCAATCATAAGAATCTATGAACATCTCCATAAACCACTTATAAACTTGATCAGGGTGAATTCTACACAAAAGCATAAAGTTCCCTAGTACCATAAGCCTTTCAATATGATGACAATATCCAAAATTTAAAATATTTTTTATAATATTATCTACTGGTTCTATACCAGTTGAACCATCGTAAAAAGATTTAGGCATAGGCTTATTTTCAAATTGCCAGAAATTAGTAGTCCTCATTTTTACACCATATTTTCTGTAAACGAGAGAAATGAATTCACGCCAACCAATTATCTGACGGATAAATCCTTCTACAGAATTTAATGGAATTTGATTCTGTTCCCCATAAATTAGAGCTTTCTCTATCACTTCTTTTGGAGTTATTAATCCAACATTTAAAAGTGGAGAAAGAATACTATGCCATAAAAAACTATTTTTCTTGTTAATTGCATCCTCATAATCTCCAAATAAATAAAATTTACTCTGGAGAAAATCATTTAACCAACTTTCTGCCTCTTCAAAATTTGTTGGATAGAAAAAAAATTTGCTTGATCCAAGAGTTTTATGATTTTCTTTTTTTATAGATATTTCTGCACTATCTACAAAATTATTTCTTGTACATTTATTAACTAAAGGTATATTAATATTCTTTGGTATTTTTTTTCTATTTAATTCATCAAAACTCCACTTACCTCCAAAAGGTGAACCGTCATTTTCAATTAAGATCTTTAAATCTTTTCTTTGATTCTCATAGAACCTTCCCATAAGTGGTTTTTTTGAATTATTAAGGAAATTACCCACAATTTTCTGATTACTAATAAACAAAGGTGATGTTAAGAAATTTATTTTTAGATTTTTAGTTTCGATGAATTTCTTCAATCTTTTTTTAATCAAATAATCATAAGGTTCAATTACATTTATGATTTCACAATTATTTTCCAAATATTTATTCAAATAATCACATGTTGAAAAAGAATCAATATTTTCTGCATAAATCACATTAAATCCTTTGTCTTTAAGAAAATTCTTATAAAAACTCATAGAAGCTCTCAAGAGAATTAACTTATTAATATGATTCGTACATTTAACAAATTTATCGTTTCCCCAGAATAAAGAATCTTCAATCATTAAAATATCGCAATCATAATTGAAGATTGGGCTTTCTTTAAATAATTGATTTGGAAAAACAATTGATATTTGATTCACTTTCTATACCTCCTATTTCTACATCTATTTGAGCAATAAATTACTTCTTCCCAGCAATTTTTCCATTTCTTTCTGTAATCGAAAGATCTTTCACATATAGGGCAAATTTTAAAAGGTAGATTCTTCATAATTATATTGACCTTTTATGAGTAGATTTAAATCTAGATGAATTTTTAATTTGCATATGCTTAGTTTTCCGACCTTTAACTCTTTCTCTCCAAACTTTAAAAGTTTTTGATTTAAGATTATTTCTCATAATATTTATTGCATCTTTTTCTTTTAATCCATATTGGAATTCTATAGCTTCAAAAGGTGTTCTATCTTCCCAACACATTTCAATAATTCTATCAATATCTTTAATATCCATAATTAAATTCTTTCACAATTTGAATCACATAAAGCTACGTTCTTATTTCTCCCTGTTAATTGCAATCTATATTTAGCCCAAAATTTATAAATAAATTTTATAAAATCGGAAATTACAGGTATTTTAGTTGGGTAATAAATCCAACCAAGTCCAATTAATTCATAGGAATAAGCTAGAACATCAACCCCTAAAATCACTTCTCCATTTTTCATGATGCCGTGAAGATTTGACATTGCTTTTGTGTAACTAATATTTTGATAAAGAGTTTGATCGTAATTTTGAGATATGTCTACAAAAAGAATTTCATTATATTTATCCTTATTTTTAAGAAAATTTGTCTCTCTTAGACATAAGGGACAACCTCCATCGTATAAAAAAGTAAGTTTCGGTTGCATTAGTTTTTATTTAATATAAAAAATTTTCTTAATACTTCGTGGATAATTTAAGTTAACTAATCTAAGCAAAATTAGAAATTATTTAAATTCATCAAATTTAAATAAGCTTTATAAAGCTTTAATATTCTTTTCTTTAATTTTCTAAAAATTTAGCTTATTTTATAAATATTAACCATTGATTAAGGGATACATCAATGGTTTTAAATTTAATTTATTCATCTAGTAGATGAACGCCCTCGCCAATATCTGATTTAAAGTCACAATATTTTTCAAAGACAATCCCAACTTTTCTCATACATTCCCCCAATTCATCATTAAATTTATCGAACTCTTCTGAATTTTTATCTGGCAAAGTCCATCCTTGAGTTTCAACCATACTTGTTATGAGAGTATAATCCCATTCAATGTAAGCCATAAATTAAATTGTTTATATGTAATTATAGTCTATTCCGATTAACTAAGATTATTAAGAAAATTAATTTACACATTATATAAGATTTTGACTACTAGTTAATCCAATATTTAAACCCGTTTAATCTAATAATATAATTTAAAACAAATAATGAATTTGAAAGAATGTCTGTCCTACCTAAAAGATTTAAAAGAATAAAAAATGTTTTGAAAGGGAGGATGCAAAATCTAACTGTTTTAGTTGAAGCAGTAAATAAGCCTCATAATCTCTCAGCAATATTAAGAACATGTGATGCTGCGGGAGTCTTAGAGGCAAATTTCATATGTAAAGAGAATGAAACTAAAGTCTTCAATAGTACAGCACAGGGAAGTCAAAAATGGGTGAGGTTAAATAATTACTTATCATGTAATTCTGCAATTTCTACTCTTAAAGAAAAAGGATTTAAGCTTTATGGCACAACCCTTAATAAAAAATCTATTGATTATAGGGAGATTGATTTAACTCAAAATACATGCTTTGTTTTAGGTGCTGAAAAATGGGGTTTAAGTGATGAATTAATTTCTCAGGTAGATGAATGTATATTTATTCCTATGAGTGGTATGGTTCAATCTTTAAATGTTTCGGTAGCTGCAGCAATATTACTTTTTGAAGCAATTCGTCAAAGGGATAGAATAGGTTTAATACCAACTAACGGGGAAGGTTTAACTAATGACGAATACCAAAAGACCTTATTTGAGTGGACTTATCCTGAATTAGTTGATTCTATAAAAAAATCAGGAAAAATTTATCCCACCCTTAATGATAAAGGAGAAATTTGTAATTAAATTTACTTAGAAATCTTAGATTAATCTAATGAATTAAACTTTCCTCGAGATCCTCTCCTAAAAATGAAAGGGCCAATACAAGAAAAAACATAGCAAGTCCTGGAAATAAGGTTGTCCACCAAATACCAGTTGGAAGAGCTGATAAAGCTAAATTAAGATCACTACCCCATTCAGGAACATTTGCAGGAACTCCTAATCCTAAAAAACCTAAACTGCCTAAAACAAGAACTGCATCTGCTGCATTTAAAGTTATCAGAATAGGCAATGGTGTAATAACATTTGGGAAAATATAATTAAAAAGTAATTTTTTTAAATCAGCACCTGCTAATTTTGTAGCTTGAATATAATTCTCTGATTTAATCAGAAGTGTTTGATTCCTAGTTAATCTAAAGTATTGCGGGGAATAAACAATACATAATGCAAAAGAAGCATTTAATATTCCTCTTCCAAAAACAAAAGCTATCACTACTGAAAGTAAAATAACTGGGATTGAAAAAATTGTATCCATCAAAAGAGATAATAATTTATCAATAAATCCACCAAAATATCCGCTTATGAGACCTAAAGGGAGACCTATGAAAAGTGAAAATGTTAAAGACAAAAAAACAACCTCAATAGCAAGAGTTGATCCTTTCAAAGTTCTATAGCAAACGTCTCTTCCTAATCTGTCCGTTCCACATAGATGCGCAAAAGAAGGAGGCTCATAAATTTTATTATTTAAGGTAAATTCAGAAATATTAAATAAATCAATTGAATCAACAATACTAATAATTAAAACTATAACTAGGTATATTATTAAGATTTTTAAACCAACTTTTCTTATATTTCCTGCAACAGTTTTTGGTAATTTTGATTTCAGCAAATTAACAGTTTTAGTATTTAGATTAAATCTAACTTCAAATCAAAGTTAAAAATAGTAATTTGTTAATAAATTAAACTTATCACTTATTTAATTTTAATACTGCCATAAAAGCTTCTTGAGGTACATCAACTTTACCCATAGCTTTCATCCTCTTTTTACCTTTTGCCTGTTTTTTTAATAATTTCTTCTTTCTAGAAATATCTCCTCCATAACACTTTGAGAGGACATCTTTTCTAAGCGCACTTATGCTCTCGCTTGCTATTATCCTGCTTCCAATAGAAGCTTGTATTGGAATTTTAAATTGTTGTTTTGGTATTAAATCCTTCAACTTTTCTACTAGAGCTCTTCCTATTCCATAAGCTTTATCTTTATGTACTATTGAAGTTAATGGATCAGCTCTTTCTGAATTAATAAGGACATCCAACCTTACTAAATCATTCTTTCTATAACCTATCAAGTGATATTCCATAGAAGCATAACCTTGGGTTCTGCTTTTCATTTGATCAAAGAAATCTGTAACTACTTCCGCTAATGGAATCTCATAAATCAGTGTTACTCTATCGGTCGTTATATATTTCATATCAAGAAAAATACCTCTTCTTTCTTGGCAAAGAGCCATTAAAGTACCATTAAATTCATTTGGAGCATAAATTTCCATTTTCACATAAGGTTCTTCTATTGAATCTCTTAGTTGTGGATCTGGGATAGTTGATGGATTATCTATAAAAACACTATCAGAATCGCAAAGATTAACTTTATAAATAACAGAAGGGGCGGTAACAATTAAATCAAGATCATATTCTCTTTCTAATCTTTCCTGTACTATTTCCATATGAAGCAAACCCAAAAAACCACATCTAAAACCAAATCCCATAGCACTACTAGTTTCAGGTTCATACTTGAGAGCGGCATCTGACAATTGCAATTTTTCTAAGGACTCTCTTAAATCTGGATATTGATCGGCATCAGTTGGAAATAATCCGCAAAAAACCATAGGATTAGCTTCTTTATACCCAGGCAAAGCTTCTTCAGCAGGTTTATTAAAAAGAGTTATTGTATCTCCCACTCTCGCATCTGCAACTGATTTAATTGATGCGGCTAAATACCCAACTTCGCCAGCATGCAAATCATTAACTTTTTGCTGATCAGGAGCCATAATTCCAATCTCATCTAATTCATAAAATTTATTACTAGCCATTAGGAGAATTTTATCTTTCAATGATATTTTTCCAGATACGACTCTAAAATAAACAACCA